>NZ_QPJN01000079.1:0-1156 GCF_003338615.1 Halanaerobium sp. DL-01 | reverse complement strand
TGAGCTTCCCCCATTAAATTAGACACATAGTTTAGATAGTTTTCTCTCGTTTTCGTAGTCTTCTGGACTTTTATAATTTAACGTCGAATGCATTCTATGATTCTGTTGTAATAAACAGCGATATATTCAAAAATATCCTGTCTTGCCTGTTTTCTTGTTTTGTAATCTTTTTGATAAATTAATTCTGTTTTTATGGTGGAAAAGAAACTTTCAGCTACTGCATTATCCCAGCAGTCTCCTTTGCGGCTCATTGAGGACCTCATACCACTTTTCCATAGTTCTTTTTGAAAATCATGACTTGCATATTGGCTGCCTCTATCAGAATGAAAGATCAAACCTTTTTTAGGATTTCTATTTTTAATTCCCATGTTAAGAGCATCTATAACAAGCTTCCTGGTCATTCTTTTATTAATCGACCAGCCAACTACTTTTCGGGAATAAAGATCTATTACAACAGCCAGGTAAAGCCAGCCTTCGGCTGTGGGTATATATGTAATATCTGAAACCCAAACTTTGTTAGGCTTAGATATATCAAAATTTCTGTTAAGCAAATTTTCTTTTAGGGGCAGGTTGTGATTTGAATCAGTTGTTTTTTTGAATTTCTTTTTCTGAACTGCTTTAAGACCCATTACTTGCATAAGTCTCACAACTCTTTTTATATTACAAGTGTGGCCTTCTTTCAACAGTTGACGGTGTATTCTAGGGCTTCCATAGCGGCCTTTATGCTGCCAGTATATTTTAGCTATTTCTAGTTTTAGTTTCTCATTTTCAAGTTCTCTCTGACTGGGTTCTCTATCCAGCCAATCATAGAAAGTAGACCGGGAAACTTCTAATACCTGGCACATTTTCGTCACAGGAAATTGATTTCTGTGATCCCGGATAAAACCATAGATTACGTCGGTTTTTTCGAAAAGATGCCCACTGCTTTTTTTAATATATCACGTTCTAATTTAGTTTCTCTAAGTTCATCTTCAAGGTCTTTTATTTTTTGTTGTTCAGGTGTTAATTTTTGCTTTCCATTACCAGGAAAAGCATGTTTTCCTTTGTTTCTATATTCTCTGCGCCAGCGGGTTAAATTACTGTAATTTATCCCAAGATCATCAGCAATTTCTTTTACTGTCTTATTTGAATTTATACTGAGTTCAACAGCATCTTT
>NZ_QPJN01000078.1:0-1213 GCF_003338615.1 Halanaerobium sp. DL-01 | reverse complement strand
CCAGTTTTTCTTCGGCCATTTTATAAGCCTCCTCATAGCTTAACTCTATCCTTGCTACACCGGACTTTACAGCTGCCTCTGCTACTGCTGCTGCAACATGTGGTCCAACTCTACCATCAAAAGGTTTTGGAATTACATATTCTTCTGTAAGTTCTTCTTCACTAACTAAATCTGCCAGTGCCTGTGCGGCTGCCAGCTTCATTTCCATATTAATCTCTGCTGCTCTTACATCCAGTGCTCCGCGGAAAATACCCGGGAAGGCAAGTACATTGTTGATCTGATTTGGATAATCAGAACGACCTGTTCCTACAATTCTGGCTCCTGCTTTTGTGGCAAGTTCCGGATCTATTTCTGGATCTGGATTTGCCATAGGGAATACTATTGGATCATCAGCCATATCTTTTACCATTTGTTCTGTCATTACATCTGCTACAGATACTCCTAAGAAAATATCCGCACCTTTTATAACATCTCCTAAATCACCTTTTTCTTTGTTTGGGTTTGTTGTCTTTGCAATCTTTTCTTTAATCTCATTCATGTTCTCTCTGCCTTCATAAAGAGCGCCGCGGCTGTCTAGAAGAATAACATTTTTGGCTCCTTTTTCCATTATGATTCCTGCCAGAGAAATTCCAGCAGCCCCTGCACCATTAATTACTACTTTTAAATCTTCAAATTTCTTATCGACAATTTTAAGTGAGTTTATAATTGCACCTAAAGTAATAATTGCTGTTCCATGCTGATCATCATGGAAAACAGGAATAGGCATTTCTTCTTTTAATCTTTCTTCAATTATAAAACATTCTGGTGCTTTAATATCTTCCAGGTTAATTCCGCCAAATACAGGTTCCATCATCTTTACTGTATTGATTATTTCTTCTGGGTCTTCTGAATCAAGACAGATTGGGAATCCATCTATAGCACCAAACTCTTTAAATAATACTGATTTTCCCTCCATTACAGGTATTGAAGCTCTGGCACCTATATTCCCAAGTCCTAAAACCGCGGTACCATTGGAAACAATGGCTACAAAATTGCTTTTATTGGTATATTTATATACATCATCACTGCTGTCAGCAATTGCCAGACATGGATAGGCAACACCTGGAGAATATGCAAGAGTTAGGTCATCTTCATTTTCAACCTTAACCTTTCCTGCTACTTTTAATTTCCCCATGTTTTCTTCATGCATCTTTAACGCTTTTTCTTTTAAATT
>NZ_QPJN01000077.1:0-1218 GCF_003338615.1 Halanaerobium sp. DL-01 | reverse complement strand
TATATTTTAAGGAGGACAAAAAAGATGGCAAAAAAGAAATTTGAAAGAACAAAACCACATGTTAACATAGGAACAATAGGACATGTTGACCATGGGAAGACAACATTAACAGCAGCAATAACAACAGTACTTGCAAATTATGGTGGGGCAGAGGTAAGAGCCTTTGACTCAATTGATAATGCACCAGAAGAAAAAGAAAGAGGAATCACAATAGCTACATCACACGTAGAGTATGAAACAGAAAAAAGGCATTATGCTCACGTAGACTGTCCAGGGCACGCAGATTATGTAAAGAATATGATAACAGGAGCAGCTCAGATGGATGGAGCAATTCTTGTAGTATCTGCAGCAGATGGACCAATGCCGCAGACAAGAGAGCATATTTTGCTGGCCCGTCAGGTAGGAGTACCATCGATAGTAGTCTTTTTAAACAAAGCAGATATGGTAGATGATGAAGAGCTAATAGAATTGGTAGAGATGGAAGTAAGAGATTTATTAAATGAATACGAATTTCCAGGAGACGAGGTACCAGTAATAGTAGGATCAGCCCTAAAAGCATTAGAGAATGGAGATCCGGAAGGAGAATGGGGCAAGAAGATAATAGAGCTAATGGACGCAGTAGATGAATATATTCCAGAGCCGCAGAGAGAGACAGACAAACCATTTTTAATGCCGGTAGAGGATGTATTTTCAATCACAGGGAGAGGAACAGTAGCGACAGGACGAGTAGAGAGAGGAACACTACATCCACAGGATGAGGTAGAGATAGTAGGGATAAAAGATACAACAAGCACAGTAGTAACAGGAGTAGAGATGTTCCGTAAGCTGCTGGATGAAGCAGTAGCAGGAGACAACATTGGAGCATTATTAAGAGGAGTAAAAAGAGACGATATAGAGAGGGGACAGGTACTGGCGAAGCCGGGAAGTATAACACCCCATACAAAGTTTAAAGCAGAGGTATATGTGTTGAGCAAAGAAGAGGGAGGAAGGCACACCCCATTTTTTGATGGATACCGACCCCAGTTTTACTTCCGTACAACAGATGTAACAGGAGACATAAAGTTACCAGAAGGAGTAGAGATGGTAATGCCAGGAGATAATATAGAAATGATAGGAGAACTGATTACTCCAATAGCTATGGAAGAAGGACTGCGTTTTGCAATCCGTGAAGGTGGCCACACAGTTGGTGCCGGAGTTGTTACCGAAATTATTGAGTAA
>NZ_QPJN01000076.1:0-1260 GCF_003338615.1 Halanaerobium sp. DL-01 | reverse complement strand
TCACACCCGAATTGAGTTTTAGATAAATCTAAAAATTTCGTTGATGACTAAAGCCCCCTTTTTGCAGCTTGAAAATAAATTTTGGGGAAACTCCTACTAAATTATAAAGATTGTGTAAAAATAGAGGTGCAGGAATATTGAAATCTTAGTTGTATAATTAATATTGTGAAGAAAAAGTGTAGTTCTGAATAAAAAAGACATTTACCTGGCTCTATTGAATTAATTAATTACAACACCAAAAATTCAATAAAGGAGTCAAGCAAATGTATAAAAAAACTTTTTTTACAAAATATTTTCTTTTAAAACACGATAAATTTTACTTTAAAAAACTGATTGGTAATGAAAAATATTATAAAAACATCGAAACTGCCATTAATAAAATAAGTCCAATAAAAAACGGACCATAGAATTTTTCCAAAGTTTTTTTGTTTATCCGCTTACCAAATAAAGGGCCAAGAATTGCACCAGTTATAGTGCCAGATGCAAGCAAAATCACCAGCAGCCAATTTAGAGTTCCAAATGCACTATGAGTTATCACACCTGTAATAGCTATAAAAAAGAGCACCATAACTGATGTTCCCACTACCTCTAGAGAGGAAAGACCTATACTGTCCAGTCCGGCAAGGATTGGAGGAGTACCGCTCGTACCGAGCATACCTGACATTAGCCCGCCAAGTATCCCAAATACCAGGCCTTTTACTATAAAAAGCTTTGAAATAGGCTTACTTTTATTAGCATTAACTTCTTCAAGTTGTCTGTTTTCTGATATTTCTTCTTTATCTTGCTTTTTCTTTCTTGAAATAATCATCCCGATTGCCATGATTAGAAGAAAAATCCCAAATATTATTTTAAGAACTTTGACCGGAATAATTGTAACAAGATAGGAACCGACAACTACTCCGACAATCCCGCCTGCCGCAAGTAGAAATCCTGCTTTTGGCTTTACATTTTTTGCCCTGTAGTGACTTATTGAAGCAGCCAGGGTTGTTGGGATAATTGTTGCAAGAGATACAGACACAGCCTGATCCATTGAAATAGCAAACAATCCTGTCAGCATTCCAACATAAAATATTCCCCCACCTCCACCTATTAAAGAAATTAGAACCCCTATGACAAGTCCTGCCACAGGTAATAAATAAATCGGCAAATGCACTATTTTATCACCCCTTAAAAATGCCAGCCAATTTTTTAAAGGCTGGCAGCGAAATTTTAATATTTTTAAAGCTTACATAAGTTAGGAATACAAAAGTAACCCTAAAG
>NZ_QPJN01000075.1:0-1346 GCF_003338615.1 Halanaerobium sp. DL-01 | reverse complement strand
AATATGTCTGGGAGATGTAATTATGAATTATCAGGATAAGTTTAATAATATCAGGCCAGCCTGGCTGGAGATCAATTTAGATAACTATGGGCACAACATAAAGCTGATAAAAGAACAACTGCAGAAAAGAACTCTATTAACAGCAGTAGTTAAAGCTGATGCTTATGGACATGGTGCAGTGGAAATTTCTAAAAAAGCGCTGGAATCCGGTGCTGACCGACTGGCAGTGGCTATTCTGGATGAGGCAGAAGAGCTGAGAAAGTCTGGTCTGTCGGAGGTTCCAATTTTAATTTTAGGATGGACACCAAAAGAACAGTATGAGAGAGTGATTAAGCACAATTTAATTCAGACCATATATGATTATCAGGATGTGCTGGCACTTAATAAAGCAGCAGAAAAGCTGGGTAAAAAAGCAAAAATACATATAAAAATTGATACAGGTATGAGCAGGCTTGGGATAAAAGCTAAACAGGGTCTTAAATTTGTTAAAAAAGTTAATGATCTTTCCAGTATAATTATAGAGGGAATATATACTCATTTTTCTTCTGCAGATGAAGCAGATAAAGAATTTACCTTTCAGCAGTTTAATTTATTTAAAGGTTTGATTTCTAGATTGAAAAAAAATGATATAAATATTCCTGTTAAACATGCCGCAAATAGTGCTGCAACTATTGATATGCCAGAACTGCAGATGGATATGGTTAGAGTTGGAATAATAAGTTATGGTCTTTGGCCGTCAAAAGAAGTGAAAAGAAAAATAGATTTGAAGGCGGTAATGAGTTTAAAGTCCCGATTAGCTTATGTTAAAACAGTAGAAAAAGGGACACCGATAAGTTACGGCAGAACTTATGTAACAGAAAAAAAGAGCAAAATAGGAACAATACCTTTAGGATATGCTGATGGATACAGCAGATTGCTGTCCTCTAATTTTGAAATTATTGTAAAAGGTAAAAGAGCTCCAATAATAGGCCGCATATGTATGGATCAGTTTATGGTGGACTTAAGTGATATTAAATCTGTTAAAAAGGGAGATATTGTTACTCTACTGGGAAGAGATAATGGAGAAGTGATAACAGCTGATGAAATGGCAGAAAAATTAGATACAATTAATTATGAAGTTGTGTCCAGCTTTACCAAAAGGCTGCCCAGAGTTTATATAGAAAATAAGTAACAAAATTTCACAAAGTTTTATCGAATTTTGTCTAAACCATTGATATAATTGGTTAAGAGTAATATAATTATAAATGCCGAAAAATTAATTTTTAAATTAATTATACTAAAAAATGAAACTATTTTCACAAGTTGAATTATATTTGAATAAACTTTGAGAACATGGACTAGGAATT
>NZ_QPJN01000074.1:0-1402 GCF_003338615.1 Halanaerobium sp. DL-01 | reverse complement strand
AATGCTAATGAGAGAAGAACAAGATTCAATAGGCAGTAAAAAAGTGCCGAAAGATGCCTATTATGGAATACAGTCAGCAAGAGCGGCAGAAAATTTTAAAATAACAGATCTAAAAGTACATCCAGAGCTGATAAAAAATCTAGCTATTGTAAAAAAAGCTGCGGCAGAAGTGAATAAAAAGGTTGGGGTTTTAAATGAAAGAATAGCATCCTCAATTATACAGGCTGCAGATGAAGTAATAAATGGGTCACTTAAGGATCAATTTATAATCGATGCAGTACAGGGTGGAGCAGGTACTTCGATCAATATGAATATAAATGAGGTTCTTGCCAACAGAGCTATAGAGATAATGGGTGGGAAAAAGGGAGATTATTCAGTAGTTCATCCCAATAATCATGTAAATATGGGCCAGTCCACAAATGATGTTGTACCTACTGCAGTCAGAATGGCAGTTATAAATCTGCTTAGGGAAGCTTTAAGTGAATTGGGAAAATTCGAAAAAGCACTGCTGGAGAAAAGTAAAGAGTTTGATGATGTAATAAAAATGGGTAGAACACAGCTGCAGGATGCTGTGCCGATAAGACTGGGCCAGGAATTTAAGGCATATGCAAATGCAGTTAAAAGGGATATAAGGAGAATCACAGAAACCATAGATGATCTGAGAGTTGTCAATTTAGGAGCAACAGCTGTTGGAACAGGTTTGAATGCAGATTTATCTTATGTCAGAAATGTGACTTCACAGTTAAATAAAATAAGCGGACTTGATTTAAAGCAGGCTGAAGACCTGATAGATGCAACACAGAATGTTGATGCACTAGTTGAGGTGTCTTCAGCAATGAAGACATGTGCAGTTAATCTGTCCAAAATATCAAATGATTTAAGGCTTTTATCATCGGGGCCGCGAACAGGATTTAATGAGATAAATTTACCGGCAGTTCAGCCGGGGTCATCAATAATGCCGGGTAAGGTTAACCCAGTAATTCCAGAAGTTGTCAACCAGATTTCCTTTCAGATTATTGGCAATGATACGACAATAACAATGGCAGCAGAAGCAGGGCAGCTTGAGCTAAATGTAATGGCACCAATATTAATATTTAATCTGATACAGTCGATAGAAATGCTGAAAAATGGTGTAAAAACATTTACAGAAAAATGTATTAAAGGTATAACTGCAAATAGAGAGCGGTGTAAGTCACTTGTTGACAGCAGTGTAGGAATTATAACAGCAATAAACCCACATGTTGGATATGAAACAGCAGCAAGAATAGCAAAAGAAGCATTAAGCACAGAAAAATCTGTAAAAGATATTATTCTGGAACAGGGGATTTTGAGCGAAGAAGAGCTTGAGGAAATTCTAAATCCATTTGAAATGACAGAACCAGGTATTGCTGGGAAAAATCTC
>NZ_QPJN01000073.1:0-1500 GCF_003338615.1 Halanaerobium sp. DL-01 | reverse complement strand
ATAGAGTTTCCCCAAAATCACAATTAATAACCTTTTGATATCCTTAACATTGCTGCAAACTGAACAGGTTAGGCTGTTGTGATCTTTTAAATTTGATATTTGAATTTAAAAAACTTTTTATTCCTGAGTGGCTCTTTTTTAAAATTTCAAATATACCATCTGCTATAGCGTAATAATCAAAGTTGGGAATATCATATATTCTTTTAGCTAATTTTGATATCCATAAACTCAATTTAGTAGTATTTCTTTTTTCTGAAAGCATAGCAATAAAACCGATTAAAATTGTTAAAATCAAATCCATTGTTCTGATACTATTTAAAGATCTCACCCTAATATTTTCTAAATCAAACTGCTGTTTTTTGAATCTGAAATATTCTTCAACCTTCCAGCGTTTAATATAAACTCGAAGTATTACCTCAGTCAATTTTTTAGATTCAGGTTTTAAATTACTAATCAAAAGCATTGGTTTTTTACCCAGTCCTCTGACTATAACCAGGGTTAATTGCTTGTCTGGAATTACAGGTAACTTTATTTTAGCATAGCTAAATTTAACCTTTTTACTCTTACCATGTTTATCCTTAAAATAAGTAACATATTTACCTTTATAAAGATTGGCTACATCCAGGATATTCATACTTTTATTTTTATAAATAACATTTCTGTTCATCTTAGCTCTAATTACAAATTTACGTTCTGCATTTTCTTTAGTAAATTCTTTAAAGAAAAAATTGTTGTCATACCAGCGGTCAGCAGTATAAATACCTCTGTTACCAAAATGTTTTTTAACAAAATCTAAGCCTTTTAATGTTTCTATATTTTGACTTTTAAAATCTTTTTCCAGTGTAGAATAAATATGAGAATAAACCGAAACAGGCATCTCATGTTTACTGGTTAAGGCAGCAACCTCAAAAGTATCATAACCATCTTCAATTTTACCGGTACTGCCGTCTCGTACTCTATCAAGTAACTCAAGTTCTTTACTGGCAGGCTTGACAATATCAGATTTATCACAGCAAAAGATAGTATCATCATCAATAAAAGATTCAATTGCATTGATATAATTTTCTTTAATTTCATCCTGATTATCAAAATTTTTTAAATTTCTTGACAGGCGATCAATAGTCTTTTTTAACGAAATTTTTTCTTTTAAAGCTCTAGAAATCTCACTTAATAAAACAGTCTGATTTTCTAACAATCCATATAAGACTTGAAAGAAAAATTTGCTTTTAGGTTTAGTTAGATTTTTAGTAATTTTATTTGAAAAAGTTGATAAATTTCGTTTCAATTTATAGATAAGTCTGCTATAATTAATCATAGGTGAAACAACTCCTTTTTGGTTTTTTGTGGTGAATTAATTATACCAAAAATCGGAGCTTGTTTCACCTTTTTTGCGTAATCTGTTGATAACTAATTCTCATCAGTTTTGAAGGAGAATTATCCACAAATTTGCCTGTTGATAACTTTTGATTTGTTTCTAAATAAAAAATGGGGAAACTCTAT
>NZ_QPJN01000072.1:0-1531 GCF_003338615.1 Halanaerobium sp. DL-01 | reverse complement strand
GAATATACCGGCAGCCTTCCCGCACATCCGATTGCACATACCATTACTGTTTTATCCTGCTCTAATCCCAGATCTTCTACAGCCTTCAGCATGGATTTCCAGGCTGTACCGTGGGTACATCCCGGACAGGCAAAATGTGGCATCTGTTCTGTTCTCAGTAAATTGTCCAATTTGCTCATTTATTTATCCCCCTTATGAACTTACTTCCATAATTTTCTCGTAGAGTTCTTCTACACTTATATGTCCACTGTCTACTCTATTGTGCTGTATTACTTCTGCTTTTCCTTCTACAGCCTGTTTTACCAGCCCTGCTGTCTGGCCTAAGTTCATCTCTGCTACTATTATCTTATCCACTCTTTCGGCTATCTCTTTGAGCTCTTTTTCCGGAAACGGCCAGATTGTTATCGGTCTTATAAGCTCTACTTCTACTCCCGCTTCTTTTGCTTTTTTGACAGCACCTTTTGCTGGTCTGGTGGTTGAACCAAATACAAAGAGGGCTGTTTTTGCTTTTTCATTTTTCTCGTTCTCCAGCATTACTATATCATCATAGTATTTATCAAGTTTGGAATTTATCCTTCTTACATTTGCATCTATTGTCGATGGAGTTAAATCCGGTATTCCGTCTTCTCCGTGAATCATGCCGGATATATTGTACCTGCAGCCTCCACCTAATGGCGGCAGCACCGGTAAACCTGTCTCATCTATTTTGTAGGGAAGATATTTATCTTCAGGTAATGCATCTCTCCTTCTATCTACTATTTCTAATTCTTCTTTGTCAGGTATAACTATACTTTCTCTCATGTGTGCCAGAAGTTCATCCATTAAAATCACTACCGGCACCATATATTTTTCTGACAGATTAAATGCCTTTACTGTTATCTCATATGCTTCTTTTACTGAACCTGGCATTACTGCTATACGTGGACTGTCTCCATGTGAACCCCATTTGGCCTGCATTATATCTGCCTGATGTGGTTTGGTGGCTCCTCCTGTTGATGGACCCACTCTCTGTGCATTGTAAATTACTATCGGCAGCTCTACCATTGCTGCATAGCCTAAGTTCTCCTGCATCAGGCTGAATCCTGGCCCACTTGTTGCTGTCATTGATTTCTTCCCTGCTGCTGATGCTCCTATTACTGCACCTATACTCCCCAGCTCATCTTCCATCTGTATAAATCTTCCTCCATGAGAAGGCAGCTTTTCTGAGAGTATTTCTATTACTTCTGTTGAAGGGGTAATTGGATATCCAGCACAGAATTTTACTCCTGCTGCCAGTGCTCCCTCGGCTACCGCCTGATTACCCTGCATTAGTACTGCTTCTTTCATATACTTAATCCTCCTCCACTATTTCTATTGCAAAGTCCGGGCAGCGCAGTTCACACAGCATACAGTTAATACATGCATCTGCCTCCACTACCTTTAGTTTGCCTGTAATGTCCAGTTCTAATACATCTGTCGGGCAAAAGTCCACACATATGCCGCAGCTTTTGCACCATGCCTGATTGATCTCAATCTTTGCTTTGTTTTTGCT
>NZ_QPJN01000071.1:0-1605 GCF_003338615.1 Halanaerobium sp. DL-01 | reverse complement strand
GAAGATCAGATAAGTATGATGGAAATGGTGCTTGATGTTGATGCAATAGTGGAAGAAGTTAAAACTTATAGAGAAAAATACTCTAAATATACTCTTTAAGGTTAAATAAAAATAACCCTTAGGAAAGGGGGCAGTTATGAGTAAAAAATTCCAAATCGTTCATTATTTAAATCAGTTTTTTGGACAAATTGGTGGTGAAGATAAAGCAGATATTCCACCTCGTCTGGAAGAAGGACCTGTAGGTCCAGGTGCTGCTTTAAACAATGCTATAGGAGAAGATGCAGAGATTGTAAATACAATTATCTGTGGAGATACTTATTTTAATGAAAATCTGGAAGAAAGTAAAGCAAAGATAAAGGAAATGCTGGATAAAGTTAAGCCAGATCTTTTGATTGCCGGTCCTGCCTTTAATGCAGGAAGATATGGTGTAGCCTGTGGTACAGTGGCAGAAATTGCAAAAGAAGAAATGGGTATAGATGTTGTATCTGGAATATATCCAGAAAATCCCGGTTACGAAATGTACAGACAGTATGCTTATTTTGTTGAAACATCTGATTCAGCTGCCGGTATGAGATCAGCAATTCCGAATATGGCAAAGATAGTTAAAAGCTATATAGATAAAGATGGTGAACTGGGGAGTCCTGATGAAGAAGGTTATATGCCTCGTGGTGTGAGGAAAAATCTTTTTGTTGAGGAAAGAGGTTCAAGCAGGGCTGTAAAAATGCTGATTGATAAACTCGAAAAAAATGAATTTGAAACAGAATATCCAATGCCCGTGTTTGACAGAGTTGAAATTGCTGAACCTGTAAAAAATTTATCAGATGCAAAAATTGCTCTTGTAACTTCTGGTGGTATTGTTCCAAAAGGAAATCCGGATCACATAGAATCATCAAGTGCATCTAAATATGGAGAGTACAGTCTAGAAGGTGTAATGGATTTAACAGAAGAGAGCCATGAAACAGCACATGGTGGGTATGATCCAGTATATGCTAACCTTGATCCCGATCGTGTTTTACCAGTAGATGTTATGAGAGATTTAGAAAAAGAAGGAGTTATTGGTGAGCTCCATAATAAATTTTATGCAACTGTAGGAAATGGTACTTCGGTTGCTAATGCAAAAAGTTATGCTGCAGAGATTGCAGAAAAACTTGTTGCAGATGGGGTACAGGCAGTAATATTAACTTCTACCTGAGGTACCTGCACACGTTGCGGTGCAACAATGGTAAAAGAAATAGAAAAGACAGGATTACCTGTAGTTCATGTGGCGACAGTACTGCCAATATCTCAAACAGTTGGCGCAAATAGAATTGTTCCGGCAGTAGCTATTCCGCATCCTTTAGGTAATCCAGATTTAAGTAAAAAAGATGAAAAAGCTTTAAGGAGGGAAATTGTTGAAAAAGCACTTGAAGCTCTACAGACAGATATTAACGAGCAGACAGTCTTTTTAGATGAAGAATAATTAAACAAATTATAAATTACTACAGCTGCAGTGAACAAAGTACTGCAGCTGTTTTTTGTGTGCTCCGTAAATTATTCTGATAATAGGTGAAAGTCCTATCTATGTTGTGGCATGTATCATGTAGAAGTCAACAGTGACAGGGTGTT
>NZ_QPJN01000070.1:0-1673 GCF_003338615.1 Halanaerobium sp. DL-01 | reverse complement strand
TGAAAAGTGATATAGCCATAGCACAGGCAGCAGAAATGAAGCCAATAACAGAAATAGCAGAAGAATTGGGATTAGAGGAAGATGATCTAGAACTATATGGTAAGTATAAGGCAAAGGTGAAGCTGGATGTATTAAAGAAAAGGGAAGAGGAAGAGGACAGTAAGCTGGTATTAGTAACAGCAATAACTCCTACAGCTGCAGGAGAGGGAAAAACGACAACAACAGTAGGATTGGGACAGGCCCTAAATAGAATAGGCAAAAAGGCCATAATAGCCCTAAGAGAACCATCTTTAGGCCCGACAATGGGAATAAAAGGTGGAGCAGCAGGTGGAGGATATGCACAGGTAATACCGATGGAAGATATAAATCTGCACTTTACAGGAGATATACATGCAATAGGAATAGCCCATAATCTTCTGGCAGCAGTAATAGATAACCATATAAAACAGGGAAATGAACTGGGGATAGACCCAACTCAGATACAGTTTAAAAGAGCAGTAGATATGAATGATAGAGCCTTAAGAGAGACAATAGTAGGTCTTGGAGGAACAGTAAATGGACAGCCAAGAGAAGATGGATTTTTAATAACAGTAGCCTCAGAGATAATGGCGATAATGTGTCTGGCCAATGATCTGATGGAGCTGAAAGAGAAATTAGGTAAGATAGTGGTAGCATATACATATGATGATGAGCCGGTAACAGCTCATGATCTTAAGGTAGAGGGAGCGATGACAGCACTTCTAAAAGATGCTATAAAACCAAATCTGGTGCAGACATTAGAGAACACCCCAGCCTTTATACATGGAGGGCCATTTGCAAATATAGCCCATGGATGTAATAGTGTAATGGCAACCAAGTTTTCGATGAAGCTGGGAGATATAACAATAACAGAGGCAGGGTTTGGAGCAGACTTAGGAGCAGAGAAATTTTATGACATCAAATCCAGATATGCTGATTTGAAACCTGATGCAACAGTGCTTGTGGCAACAATAAGGGCACTTAAGATGCACGGAGGAGTAGAAACAGGAAAGCTTAAGAAAGAGAATCTGGAGGCACTAGAAAAAGGAATAGAGAACCTGGAAAAGCATATAGAGAATGTGCACAAATTTGGAGTACCACTGGTAGTAGCAATCAACAGGTTCCCGGATGATACAGAAGCAGAATTAGAGCTAGTGAGAGAAAAATGTGAGAATCTGGGAGTAGAGGTAGCACTATCAGAAGTATGGGCCAAAGGAGGAGAAGGAGGAGAAGAGCTGGCAGAAAAGGTAGTAGATATACTGGAGAATAAAGAGAGTCAGTTTAAGTTTCTCTATGATGAGAAAGCCCCGATAAAGGAAAAGATAGAGACAATAGCAGAAGAGATATATGGAGCAGATGGAGTAGATTACAGCGATAAAGCCTTAAAGCAGATAGAAAAATACAATAAGCAGGGATATGACAGTCTGCCTGTATGTATGGCAAAAACACAGAGTTCTATATCAGACAATCCAGCACTAAAAGGAAGACCGGAAGGATTTACAGTAAGTGTAAATGAGATAAATCTATCAGCAGGAGCAGGATTTTTGGTAGTAATGACAGGGCCAGTGCTGATAATGCCTGGGCTACCTAAGAGACCATCAGCAGAAGATATAGACATAGATGCAGATGGTAAGATATCAGGCCTGTTCTAAAAA
>NZ_QPJN01000069.1:0-1883 GCF_003338615.1 Halanaerobium sp. DL-01 | reverse complement strand
TGATTGTAACACAAAAAGCATATAATATTTTCCAATTTACATGTTTCAAATACTAAAATAAGTCTTCTAAACACAACAATAAAAGCATTTAAAACCTCTATAATCGTTGATATAACAGTGATTATATGATATAATCAGTATAACAAATAATACTAATTGGGGTGCTTTTATGTTTTCTAAAAATGAATTTCAACAACTGTCTTTTAATGATTTTGTCTTAAATATGCCCGAATATCTTAAGAAAATACTTGAAGATAGCTGGGCTTATCCTTTTCAGCAGGTAATATTTCCTGCAATTGATGAAGATAGATTTGAAGTACTGTATTCTGATAAACCATCCAGACCTAATTCTCCAGTTAATGTGATCATTGGAGCTTTAATTCTAAAAGAAATATTTGGTCTTTCTGATGCAGAACTTTTAGCCTCTATCTACTTTGATGATAGATTTCAGTATGCTCTTTGTCTGACCAGTGAAGAAAAACCTCCAGTTTCAATTAATACTTTTTCTAATTTCAGAAAAAGAGTCTATGCTTATGAAAAAGAAACTGGTCGTGACTTAATTAAAGAAGAAGTAGAATCTCTTTCTGAACTTATTGCTCAAACTTTAGAGATTGATAACGAAAAAGTTAGAGTTGATTCTTTTATGGTTGCTTCTTCCTGCAAAAACCTATCAAGAATAGAACTTGTATATACTGTTAACGCTAATTTAATCAAAAAGTTCAATCAATTAGATAACGCTGCAATACCTGAAAGCTGTCTCAGCTATTTAGATAAAGGTCATAAAAATGAGACTATCTACAAAACCAGAGATAAAGAAAGTGAATCAAAGCTTGATTTTCTCTTAAAACAATCACAGATACTCTACAGAGCAGCTTTAGAGAGTAAATCTAAAATATCAAAAACAGAAGAATTTGAACTCCTAAAAAGAATGCTTGGTGAACAAACTGATCATGATGATTTTGATGACCTTGATCCAGATGATATTGAAGCCAAAGATGCAAAAAAATTGGATTCAGATATTCTTCAAAACCCCAGTGATCCTGATGCAACTTATCGTTTCAAGTATAGTGCTAATATTGGCTATACTGCCAATGTAGTTGAGGTCTTTGATGGTGATAACAGTATCATTAAAAATTATGATTTTAAAGAAAACATATACAGCGACCAAAAATTCAGTGCTGATACAATAAATAATTTAGCTAAAGAAACTAGCTTAGATAATCCACTAAAAATGATAGTTGATGGAGCATATTTCACCATAGATCTTGCCAAAAAAGCTGTTGCTAAAGGTATTGAATTAATACCTGGACAGTTAACTGGTAGAAAACAGTCTAAATCTAAAATGAGTTATGGAACAACTTTCAACTTAAATGAAGATAATCTTGTTACATCCTGTATTAATGGTGAAGAACCATTCTACAGTAACTATGACTCTGAAAAAGATGTCTGTACTGCCAAGTTTTCTAAAAAAGTCTGTGCAGCCTGCAGTCTTAAAAAAGAATGCAGAATTCAATTTCAGAAAAAAGCTAATACAGCCAGATTTGAAAAAGACAGATACTTGCGAGATATTTACCGAAACAGGATGAAGACTGATGAATTTATTGAACTCACAAACCAACGGGCTGGAGTTGAAGGATTACCTTCTGTCTTTAGAAGGTTCTACAATGTCGACTCAATGCCTGTAAGGGGTAAACTGCGTTCAAAATTATACTTTGGCTTTAAAGTTCTGGCCAGTAATGTTAAAAAGTTATTCAAAAGCCCAGGAATAGTCACTGGATAAGGACTATCTCTGTGATATTCAATTTTTTTGTTGTTGAGAACTAATTTTTAGATTTAAAAGCTTAGTTTAGATTGAATATGCTTAATGTTTTTGTGTTACAATC
>NZ_QPJN01000068.1:0-2940 GCF_003338615.1 Halanaerobium sp. DL-01 | reverse complement strand
GGCAGAGATTTCAAAGCAGTTTCTCCAGGTTATCTGAAAGAAAACGAGATTGAAATACCAGATAGTGCTTTAAAAGAAGGACCATTTACTGAAATCTTTATTTTAGAAGCTGGAAACTTAATCGGTATGATCAGACTGGGAGATCAGATTAGAGAAAGTTCTTATGAGGCTGTACAGAAACTTAAAGATAGAGGAATTAAAGTTAAAATGCTAACCGGTGATAATCAGAAAACTGCAGAATATGTAAGTAATGAACTTGGTTTAACTGATTATTTTGCCGAAGTACTACCCGATGAGAAGCAGAAAAAAGTTGAAGAACTTCAGGCTGCAGGTGATTTTGTAGCGATGACCGGTGATGGAGTAAATGATGCTCCAGCTCTGGCAAAAGCTGATATCGGGATTGCTATTGGCTCAGGTACAGATGTTGCCGCAGAAACAGCAGATATTATTCTGGTTGAAAGTGATCCACTTGATGTTTTAAAACTGATTGAATTTGGCAGTTTAACTTATAAGAAGATGATTCAGAATTTATTCTGGGCTACAGGTTATAATGCCTTTGCCATTCCGCTGGCAGCAGGTGTGCTGGCAGGTGTGGGAATTATGATTTCTCCAGCAGTTGGTGCAGTACTAATGTCGATGAGTACAGTAATTGTAGCAATTAATGCTAAGATGTTGAAGTTTTAAATTTGATTTAAATATAATGATAAATTTATTAGTTGTTTTCAGACGAAGATAATCAAAAATTAAATATTTATTGATTATAACCTCAGCTAACTTCAAAATTAAATTTTTTTGAAGTTAGCTGAGGTCTTTTTTTGTAAAAAATGATTTATATCATAGCTGACCTCCTGGAAAATAGTTATACTGGTAGTACAAAGGAATCAGGGAGGTTGGTTGAGATGAAAAAGAAATTAAAAATAGTTATTATATCAGGTATTTTAATTACTATAGCCTGGTTGAGTAAATTATTAGATTTTAATCCACTAATTTTTAATACAGCAATGGTGGCAGCGGCAGTAGTTTCCGGTTATCAGGTGGCAGTCAGTGCCTATAACACTCTAAAGATGAAAGTGATCAGTATTAATCTACTTGTAACAATTGCAGCAGTAGGAGCAGTGATTATAGGAGAATACTGGGAGGCAGCAGCTGTTACCTTTCTCTTTGCCTTTGGTTCCTACTTAGAAAGCAGAACAGTAGGAAAGGCCAGAGATGCAATAAGAGATTTAATGGATCTGGCTCCCAATCTGGCTGCAGTTATTAGAGATGGAGAAGAAAAGGAAATAGCTGCTGAAGAGGTAGAAATTGGGGAGAAAGTAATTGTGCGGCCGGGAGAAAAAATACCCGTTGATGGTACTGTAATTAAAGGTAAAAGTGAAGTTAATCAGTCAGCTATTACTGGGGAATCAGTACCGGTCAGCAAAGAAACAGGGGATGAAGTCTTCAGCGGCACTATAAATAAAAATGGCTATCTGGAAATTAAAACTGAAAAGGTTGGAGATGATACCACTTTTGGTAAAATAATAGAGCTGGTAGAAGAGGCTCAGGAAGAAAAAGCTCCTACTCAAAAACTGATGGAGCGTTTTTCTAAATATTATACACCGGGAATTATTCTGCTTTCAATTATTTCTTATTTTATCAGCGGCAGTATCAGACTTTCTCTAACACTGCTTGTTATAGGCTGTCCGGGAGCACTGGTTATCTCAACTCCGATATCTATTGTGGCCGGAATCGGTAATGGAGCCAAAAATGGAATTTTGATCAAGGGAGGTGAATACTTAGAAAAATCAGGAGAAATCGATATGGTTGCCTTTGATAAAACAGGAACTCTAAGTAAGGGAGAAGCAGAAGTTGATCAGATAATAACTTTTGCTAAAAGTGAAGCTGAAGTTTTGAGACTGGCTGCAATCGCTGAATTTAATTCTGAACATCATCTGGCCCGGGCCATCAAAAAGAAAGCCGAAGTTGAACTTAAAGAAAAATTCAATTCTCCAATTAGTTTTGAGACTCATACCGGAAAAGGAATAACTGCTCAAATTGATGGTAAAGAAATTATAATTGGAAACAGCAGGTTATTTAAGGAGCAGGGAATTGATATCAAGCCAGAAATTGAAGAACAAAAAAACAATCTGGAAGAACAGGGTAAAACAGTTGTAGTAATGGCAGAAAATAAACAGATTATAGCTTTAATTTCCATTGCAGATCGACCAAGAGAAAACGCCTATCAGATTGTAGAAAAATTAAAGCGGGTGGGCATCAAAAAAGTAGTAATGTTAACCGGAGATAATGAGAGGATAGCAAAATCGGTTGCTGATGAGCTGCATCTTGATGGTTATAAAGCCGAACTGCTGCCAGAAGATAAGGTTAAGGCAGTGGAGGAATATCAAAGAGAAGGATATAAAGTTGCAATGGTAGGAGATGGAATAAATGATACTCCATCCCTGGTAACAGCCGATATTGGAATTGCAATGGGAGCAGCCGGTACAGATGCTGCAATTGATACAGCAGATATTACTTTAATGGCAGATAACTTAAATAAACTACCATATGCAATTGGACTCAGCAAAGCAGCCAATAGAAATATAAAACAAAATGTTATTTTTGCTGTTTTAATTGTTTTCGCACTGCTGGCAGGTGTTTTAGGTCAGAAAGTATTTCTGGCTTCGGGAATGCTGGTTCACGAGCTGAGTGTTTTAATAGTAATCTTTAATGCTATGCGTCTGTTAAAATATGATGTGGAATAAAAACTAAAAATTTAGACTGATTTTTAAAGAAGAAGTTAAATAATAAAATTTGGAGGTAGAAAAAAATGAAAAAAATTAAACTTTATTTAGAAGAACTGAATTGTCCGGATTGTGCAAATAAGATAGAACAGGTTTTAAATAAAACAGAAGGAGTCAAAAAAGCTGATGTTCATTATACAACCAGTAAGGCTAATGTAGA
>NZ_QPJN01000067.1:0-3298 GCF_003338615.1 Halanaerobium sp. DL-01 | reverse complement strand
ACACCCGAATTGAGTTTTAGATAAATCTAAAAATTTCGTTGATGACTAAAGCCCCCTTTTTGCAGCTTGAAAATAAATTTTGGGGAAACTCCTAACTGATTTTATACTTGACAAACAAAAATTTTTCATTTAAAATGTTATTTGTCAGTGCGAAAGTGGCGGAATTGGCAGACGCGCTAGGTTCAGGGTCTAGTGGTCGCAAGACCGTGAGGGTTCGAATCCCTCCTTTCGCACCATTTTTTTATTTAATCTGCCATTTTTCTGCAATAAGCAGATCTTTCCCAGCAAAAATTTCTCCTCTTATAATATCTCTATTTTCTAAAAATCCTACTCCACTCGGTGTTCCACTCATTATTATATCATAATCTTCAATACTAAAATGTTTTTTAACCTCATCAATAATATCAGCCGGCTTATATATCATAAGCTCTATACCACCATCCTGACACAATTTATCATTAAGATACAGTTTTAAGCTTAAATTATTAACTTCTTCAACTTCTACAAAATCTGAAAATACTGCAGAACCATTAAATGCCTTTGCCTTTTCCCACGGCAGCCCCTTTTCTTTTAGTCTGTTCTGGACATCAACCAGAGTCAAGTCTATTCCAAATCCTACTCCGGATATTTTTCCATTTTTCATTAAAAAAGATATTTCACCCTCATATCTGCATCTGCCTTCAGGTAATTTCACCTCCCGGCTGACAGAACTATTGGGCTTCAAAAAAAGCACAAGTTCTTCTGGATTCTGATTATTGAGTTCTTTTATATGTTCAGCATAATTTCTGCCTACACATATAATTTTAGATGGCTGATATTCATTGTTTAAATAATTAATGCTCTGCAATTACTATCTCCTCCCTTTTTATATTAAAATATTCTCAAATTCTCAAAAATCTAAATAAATTAATTTTAAAAAAAATTAAAGTAAAATTTTTTAAATATCTATTCCAAATGCTATTCTTATAAAATATCCAATGATAAATGAAAAAGCAGCAACACCTAAACTAATGACAGTCATCTCTATAAATCGTCTTTTGAAATTTAAATCTTTTGCAACAGAAATATAAAAGTTGAAAATGAATATTATTAATACCGCTGAAAGAATTGTAACTGCCAGAGCAGTAATATAACTGCTGAAAATTAGGTATGGAACAACCAGTACTATTACTGTTAGAATATATGCTGTTCCTGTATATATAGAAGCTTTAAGTGCGTTTTCGCCCTCTTCTGTTTTTGTGGAAAGATATTCTGAAGCTGCCATAGAAAAGGCTGCGGCAATACCTGTAATGCTTCCAGCAAGTGCGATAATCTCTGTTTCACGCATGGCAAAAGACAGGCCTGCTAGAGTACCTGTCAGCTCAACCAGAGCATCATTTAATCCCAGCACAATGGATCCAGCATATTCCAATTTTTCTTCTTCCAGCATAGCGATCAGCTTATGTTCATGTTCATCTTCTTCTGCAAAGACTGTTTTTGCTTCTACAAATCTATCTGTAATTCTGTAATAAGATTCCTGGGCAGATTCTTCCCCTAACTCCATTAGTTTAATACCAAATGTAATACCAAAAATTCTGGCCAAAAAATAATAGAAAAATATTTTTATTCTGGAAGGCTTAACTTTTATCCCGGTATATTCCTCCCAGATTTTGTAGTGCCGTTTCTCATCTTCTGCTATTTCGTTCAGCACTTCTGCATTGTCATCACCTGCCAGTTTGGAAGCAAGTTTTTTGTAGATATGGTATTCAGTGATTTCATCTTTCTGCATCTTTATAAGCTTTTCTTTTACCTGCCTGTCCAGACTTTCAGCTCCCATAAAGTCACCTCTTTTTAGAAAAGTTTTTTACAAATCTATCTATTCTATCTATACCTTCCAGTATTTCTTCTACCGGCAGTACAAAAGACATCCTTATATAATCATCCATACCAAAACCGGCTCCTGGCACAACTGCAACTTTTTCTTCCCTCAGCAGCACCTCTGCAAAACGAACAGAATCTGTAATTTTTTCTCCCTTATAATTTCCACCAAGCACAGAAGATATGTCAACAAAAAGATAAAAAGCTCCATTGGGTCTAATATAGCTTAGCTCTTCTACTTTATCCATATGAGCCAGCATTTTATCTCTTCTCTCTTCATATATTCTGCACCTATCTTTTATTAAACTGTTGAGATTTCTATTCTGCAGTGCTTTAAAGGAAGCATACTGTGTAATTGAATTTGAATTGGATGTTGAATGGCTTTGAATTTTAGACATATTAGCAATAAGTTCCTTATTGCCAAACCCAAATCCAAGCCTCCAGCCTGTCATTGAATATGTTTTTGACATTCCATTTACTATAAACAGGTTATCCTTTAAATCGGGGCGCAGAGATATTATAGATTTAAAATTTAAATCATCAAATAAAAATTTTTCGTAAATTTCATCACTAATTAGTAATATATCATGTTTTTCCACTACTTCACACAGGGCCAGCAGTTCTTTTTCTGTATAAACACGACCATCTGGATTGGAAGGATTATTTACTATAACAGCTTTTGTCCTGTCAGTTATGGCACTATTTAACAAGTTTGGAGTAAGTTTAAAGTGATTTTCTCTTTCACCTTCAACAAAAATCGGTACTCCATCGGCGAGTTTTACCATTTCAGGATAAGAAACCCAGTAAGGTTTTGGTATTATCACTTCTTCTTTTGAGTCTAAAAGGGTCTGAAATATATTATAAAGTACCTGTTTGGCACCATTTGATGCTATAATTTCATCTACAGAAAAGCGAAAACCATAATCATCTGCAAATCGATCAGCAGCGGCCTGACGCAGTTTTTTAAGCCCTTCTGCAGGAGTATAGCGGGTATAACCTTTTTCCATTGCTTCATCAGCAGCACTACAGATATAAGCAGGTGTTGGGAAATCTGGTTCTCCGGCTCCAAAACTAATTACATTTTCACCTTCAGCTTTTAAATCTGAAGCAAGATTGCTGACAGCAATTGTCTGTGATTTATTTATGAGTGAGTTTCGAGAAGATAATTTCAATATACACACCTCATTTTTATGTATTATCAATTATAAAACTATTTAATTTTTAATTCACTATATTAAAATATACCATAAAATTAGTTATAAATAAAGAAAAAAAAGAGAGGAAATCCTCTCTTTTTATCGTGAATATAATCACAAACTTTTGTAAAATTTTTTTTTATTATATTTTGATTGTAACACAAAAAGCATATAATATTTTCCAATTTACATGTTTCAAATACTAAAATAAGTCTTCTAAACACAACAATAAAAGCATTTAAAAC
>NZ_QPJN01000066.1:0-3691 GCF_003338615.1 Halanaerobium sp. DL-01 | reverse complement strand
TTTTTTATATACTGCTGCAAAAAGGGGAGATGCAGGAATATTGAAATTTTTAGTCAATGAATCTTAACGAAATGAAGGAAGAAATAGGGTTGAACTGCAGGATGGAGTGAGCTAATCATGAGTCAGGAGGACTCATTGATTAGTGTGCCCTATTTCACACCCGAATTGAGTTTTAGATAAATCTAAAAATTTCGTTGATGACTAAAGCCCCTTTTTGCAGCTTGAAAATAAATTTTGTGGAAACTCCTTTTAATATAACATATTGATGTGTCCACAAAAAGGGTATTTGCGGAACTTTAGGCATTTTTCGTTAATCAATCTTAATGAGTTAGAAAGATAAATAAGACCTCAGCACATGATGTGCTGAGCTAATCCTGATACAGGATGTCTCATTTGATTAGGAAGTCTTTATTTCTCTTGTAAACGAATTTTAGTTTGATCGAAAAATGAATTAGAGACGCAAATAACCTTTTTGTGTGAGAACCATATATTTAGTTATAAATTTCAAAACTATTTAATAGATCTTTATTTTTCTGCAGCCTATAAATACCATCCATAAACTTAATCTTAAAATACGCAGGTGCAGCAGCCTCTGCAGCTTTTTCAGCACAGAGATTATATAATAATACAGCAGATACAATTTTTTTAAAATTTTCTGTCCGGTCATTATCCATCAGTGATGAAAACACAGCCAGAGTACTTCCCAGCATACAGCCTGTACCGACTACCTCTGACATCATTTTATCCCCTCTTGCAAAGCTTATATTATTTTTTTGATCAGCAATAAAATCTTCAGCACCTGTAGCAACAATTATCGCATTTTGTTCAGCAGCAAGTTTTAACGCAGACTTCTTGTAGCTATCTCCACTGGAAAGCGATTCTACACCAAGCATTTCTGCTTTACCACCTCCCAGTACATCTATTTCACTCTGATTACCTTTGATAACTGCAAAGTCTACTTTTTTAAGTAATTTTTTGACTGTCATGAGGCGAAAATCGGTAGCTCCAACCCCTACAGGATCTAAAACAACAGGAATGTTAAGCTCATTTGCCCTTTCAGCTGATTTTAACATTATTTCTAAATTTTTATCATTAAGAATACCAGTATTTATTAATAAAGCTGCTGCAGAGTTAAGCATTTCCTGAGCATCTTCAACACTACCTCCAGACATTACAGGTAATGCTCCCCAGTTTAAAGTAATATTTGCACAATCATTAATAGTAACCTCATTTGTAATCTGAAGAATAAGTGGCCTTCTGGCAGAGATTTCTGAAAGAATTTCTTTTGATTCAGTATAAAAATTTTGATAAAGTTCTTTAATAAGCATTTTAAACAGCTCCTCTTTTGACAGCCTTTATTTTTTCTTTAAATTCTTTAACTTCTAAAGCAATGTTTTCAGCCTGTGTTAGAGCAGATATAACAGAAATGGTATCTGCACCTGCAGCAATAACAGACTGACAGTTATCTTTATTAATTCCTCCTATTGCTATAATTGGCAGATTGCTATTTTGACTTATCTTTTTAATAGCAGAACAGCCAATACCGTCTTTTTCTTTTTCTACTTTTTTTGATCTGGTAGTAAATACTGCTCCAACACCAATATAGTCAGCTCCATCAGCTTCTGCTGCCCTAATTTCTTCTTCTCTACAAGCAGAAATACCTATTATTTTATCTTTACCCATAATTTTTCTTGCTTTAGATAAAGGAAGATCATCCTGACCAAGGTGCACTCCATCAGCATCAAGTGCAAGGGCCAGATCTACACGATCATTTATTATTAAATCTACATCAGCTTTTTGAGTTAACTCTTTAATTTTAAGTCCAAGCTGAAATCTTTCTCTAAGTGGGAGAGCCTTCTCTCTAAGCTGAATTACTTCTATTCCTCCCCTGATAGCTTCTTTAACTACTTCAACTGTACTTCTGCCATTAGATAGCCTTTCTTCTGTTAAAAGATAGATATCCCAGTCAATTTTTTTCAATTTATATCACTCCATAAAGCAAAATGATTAACAGGGTTATTACCAGAGCCAACTTTTGTACCCGCTTTAATTGCATCAGTAATATATTTTTTGGATTTTTTGATAGCTTTTTCTACTCCAAATCCCAAAGCTAAATTACTGGCTATAGCAGCAGAAAGTGTACAACCTGTTCCATGAGTGTTATTTGTTGCTATATATTCTCCATTTATACTCATAAAGTTTTTACCATCATAAAGCAGATCTCTTGCTTCTAACAAATCACTATTTTTTTGATTTCTGTGGCCGCCCTTAATAAGTACATATTCAGACCCATAACCATAAATTTCTTCTGCCATAGCTTCTAAATCTGCCTCTGAATTTAGATCCATATCACATAATACCTTTGCCTCATTTAAATTTGGTGTAACAACTCGGGCTAATGGAAATAATTTTTCTTTATAGGCTTTTACTGCAGATTTTTCTAAAAGCAAATCCCCACTTGTTGCCACCATTACAGGGTCAACTACCAGATTTTTCTGTCCGTATTCTTTTATCTTATCTGCAGTTAGTTCTACTATTTCTTTTGCTGCAAGCATCCCTGTCTTAGCAGAGTCAAATTTTATATCCTTAAAAACAGAATCAAATTGTTTTTCGACAAAAGCAGCATCCACAACACTTATTCCCTGTACTCCCAGCGTATTTTGTGCTGTCAGAGCAGTAATAACTGAAGCTCCATATATTTTATGAACTGTCATAGTTTTTAAATCTGCCTGAATGCCTGCTCCTCCCCCTGAATCAGAACCAGCAATTGTTAGTGATTTTTTCATTTATTATTACCCCCCAATTTTTTGCCAATTATCAAGTAATAAACTTTTTTCTACTATTTCTTTTCTAATGTTTTCATTACTATCAGTACTACAACATATGTTACAATTATCGTAGGAATTAAAAATGACCCATTATACACAGCAGAGTAAACCCAAACATTCTGTCCTTTAGGTGCATAACTGCTGAAAAATATTACTCCTGAAAGTATATGGACCAGCAGTCTTAACAAGCCTGCCGCTAAAACAGCCCAGAATATTTTCAGAGGTTTAATTGTGTCATTCTCTCGAATTGAAAATAATCCGGCAGTACCGAGCATCATATATGGAAGTGGATAATCCATAATCAATTGTACTGGATGAATTATATAAGCTCCAAACATTAGCTGTAATAATCCATATACAAGTCCACTAAACATACCTGCACCTGCACCCCAGCGAAAAGCTATTATTAAAATAGGCAGCATTTCCAGACTTACAGATCCTCCCTGCGGCATCCGCCATAATTTAAGAAAATTTAAAACTACTGCTAGAGCAACTGCAGCTCCAATTTCTGCCATCATTCTTGTTGTAAATTTTTTATCCATAATAAAAAACCCTCCTGATTTGCGAGGAACAAACCGGAGGGTTTTATAATCTCATTATTTTTCTGCCTACGCCTGCATTATCAGGATCAGGTCAATGGGTCGATGATTTCTCATCCTCTCAGCCTCCAGTTTGGCTCCCCAGTTTTTAATTTTAAAGTTTGATTATCTATATTCTATCTAAATGTATTATATAACAGAAATTTTATTTTATCAAACTTTTATTTTCAGGAGTTTCCCCAAAATTTATTTTCAAGCTGCAAAAAGGGGGCTTTAGTCATCAACGAAATTTTTAGATTTATCTAAAACTCAATTCGGGTGTGA
>NZ_QPJN01000065.1:0-3974 GCF_003338615.1 Halanaerobium sp. DL-01 | reverse complement strand
AACTAATTCTCATCAGTTTTGAAGGAGAATTATCCACAAATTTGCCTGTTGATAACTTTTGATTTGTTTCTAAATAAAAAATGGGGAAACTCTATTTTTACAGGCATTGACTCCCCAGTTGCCATTGACTCATCAACTGTGGTCTTACCTTCTACAATTTCTCCATCAGTCGGAATTTTTTCTCCTGGTTTAATCAGCATAATATTACCAGGCTGTACATCTTCAATTGCAACTTCTTTTTCATTTCCATTCTCAATAATTGTGGCAGTTTTAGCTCCCAGTTCCAGCAATTTTCGAATTGCCTGAGAAGCCCTACCTTTGGCGGTTTCTTCAATATAACGTCCGGTTAAATGAAAAGCCATAATCATTGCTGAAACTCCAGCATAATTGGCAATCGGAGTAAAGAAAACTGCTGGCCCGGTAATAAAGGCTGCACCAGTACCCATTGCTATCAGGACATCCATATTTGCACTGCCGTGGCTGACTGCTCTATAGGCAGTAATAAAAGTTTTGCGTCCAAAGACAAAAAGTGGTGGGATTGCTAAGACAATCATTCCCAGATTAAAAATCTGCATGTTGGGCCAGGCTATACCAAAGAACATCTCCGGAATCATCCAGAGCATAATTGGAATTGTAAAAGCCCAGGTTCCCCACATTTTGTTTTTTGCTTTCTTAACTTTTTTCATATCATCACTGAGTTCATCTTCAGCTGACTCAGAATCTCTTTCCACTTCTTCATCTTCAAAACTGAGCAGTTCATAACCAGAATTCTTTACAATTTCTCTAAAGTCATTTTTGCTTAAGACTTCTGGATTATATTCTACACTACCTTTTTCAGTTGCAATATTAACATTTGCCTGATAAACACCTTCACTTTTATTTAAAGCCTTCTCTACAGCTGATGAACAGCTGGCACAGGTCATTCCACCTACCTTAAAAGAAGTTTTTGCCTTTTCTTCTTTAACACCATAACCGCTGTTTTCAACAACCTCAATCAACTTATCTCTGCTGTTCTGCTGTGGGTCAAAAGTAACATATGCTTTTTCAGCCGCAAAATTAACCTGTGCTTCACTTACTCCTTCAGCTTTGTTTAAAGCTTTTTCTACTGTCTGAGAACAGCTGGCACAGCTCATATCTGTTATTTTTAAAGTTATTTTCTTTTCTGCCATTATTCTGCACCTCCATAAAAATTTTATTTATAATATTCTTTATTTGATTAAGTTTACTTTCCATTTTCTTGTTTTGTTTTTCCATCTCCACAGCAGTCCGGAACATCATCTCCATACTGTTTTTCATTGGCCGAAGCCAGTTTATCAACAAATTTATCCCACCAGCTTTTCTTTTTTTGGTCTTGAGCCATCTGATATCCTCCTCAGAGTAAATAATATTGATTCTAAGATATTCATACAGTCTTCTAAAAGTAATCTCATGTGGCTCTGCTATATATCCAATTTCAATTAATAACTTTTTTAATTTTAGGTTGAAACGAAGATATTTTTTCAAAATAGGAATTAAATAGTTTATTTATTAAAAATGAAAGAATTAAAAAAATGAAAGTACCTGCAATACCTGCCAGTTCAACTGCCGCTATATTTAATAAGGATGCCGCCCAGACTCCGAAAAAATAACCGGCTATCATTAAAAAGATTGGAATTACATAAACAACCACACTAGCAAATAAAAGATTTCCTTTTCTCATTTCTATTAAAACCTGATCACCATTTTTAACACCAATTTTGTCCTCAACTTCTAAAACAATTTCATCCTGATCATGACTGTCACCAGCCAGACTACAGCTTTTATCACACTTACTGCAGGCAGAATATCTGGTTATTTTCACTTCTGCTTTATTCTTTTTTCTTTTAATTACAGTAGCTAATTCTTCCATTGGAGTCTACCTCCTATTATAAAAAATATACCCCTATCATGTATATTTAGATTAAAATTTTTTTAAATTTATACAGTTTTTATATAGTCATAGCCAGCTTCTTCAACAGCGGTCTTTAACTTGTCTTCTGCTACCTCTTTTTCCATTTCTACTACAGCCTGACCCTGATCAGAATCAGCTTCTGCAGAAATAACACCATCTATTTTTTCTAATTCTTCTTTAGTATGCATTTCACAGTGTCCACAGGACATTCCCTCAATAATAATTGTCTTTTTCATTTTTAAACATCTCCTTTATACATTATACATGTAGGGGGTATAAGTAATAATAACATTACTAATTGTTTCTGTCAAGATTAAATTACTTTTTAAGCTCAATTTCTTTAACAATGTCAGACATTAAATCATTAACCTCAACCAGCTTAAGTCCAGCTTTATCTATATTCTTCATTGTTTTACGATTTATATTCGCTCCCCAGGTGTAAAGACTAACCCAGTTAAACCAGTCCATAATCTTACCAACAAATTTATTCTTACTGCGCATATGCTCCAGCATTATTATCCTACCGTCTTCTTTGAGAACTCTCTTTAATTCCCTTAATCCTTTTATCGGATCAGGTACCGAGCAGAATACACAGCTGGTGACAATCAGATCAAAATAATCATCTTCAAAATCCAGATCCTGAATATCCATCTCCAGCAAATTTACTTCTTTATTATATTTTTTAGCTTTTTTCTCTGCTTCTTTAATCATTTTGGAACTGAAATCTATGGCAAAAATTTCAACTTGATCCGGATAATATTCAATATTCTTACCGCTTCCAACCCCGGCTTCCAGAAGTCTCATGCCATCTTTATCAATTTTATCTTCGACCTTCTGCCAGAGATTCCGACGCCAGTCTCCCATCTTTCCTTTTTCCATGATAAGTTCTAAAGAATCATAGACTGGAGCAATTCGATCATAACGCTTTTTTATTTTATTATTTTTACTCATAACAAAAAACCCCTTAATTTGATTCTATATACCCCTATGTGGTATCTTTAAACATAGTATAACACTCAGAATTAACACTGTCAAGAAAAAAAGTGCTTATCTCTAATATGAGAAAGCACTTCTATAATATCTACTGTATTTATTATTTTAACCATTTTTAATTAAAATCTTTTTCTGTCCCTGCATTGAAATAATGCCTTCTTTCTGCAGTGCTGATAATTTGCGGCTTAGTGTTTCCTGAGTTGTTCCGATTAAATTCGCCAGACCATCCCGGCTTAGAGGTAAATTTATTAAAATACCATTCTCCTTTTTTATTCCACTTTCCTTAGCCAATTCAAGCAGTAAACGCATTGTTTTTTCTTTTGCATCCTCCAGAGCCAGCGACTGTAATTTATTTTCTGTTTTATTTAAACGGCTGGTAATTGCTGATAAAAGTTTATAAGCAAGTTCAGGTGATGATTTAATTAATTTTTCCAGTTCACCTTTGGGAATCATGCAGATTGTGCTGTCTCCCACAGCTTCTGCACTGCTGCTCAACTGCTCTTCTTTAAATAATACCAGCTCACCAAAGAAATTACCTTCTTTTAATAATCTTAAGATATACTGATTTCCCTCTTCATTACTTCTATATAGTTTAACCAGTCCGGATTCAATAATATAAATATTTTTTCCAATTTCACCCTCCAAATAGATTAATTCACCACTTTTAAATTCTTTATTTTTGACCAGACTATTTAATTTAGATATTTTTTCATTATCCAGATCAGAAAAAATAGGTACCTTTCTCACACAAGCTTCATGACTACAGCTTTCCATAGTATCACCCTTTATCTAAATTTAAGGTACCTGTTTACTCCAGCTATTCTGATTGAAATTTGATCAGATTTCAGGGAGAAAAGCAGATACCCTTTATTACTTATTTAGTCTTTTCTACCTGATATCCTGTTTTTGCTACTGCTTTTTTTAGACCAGCGATATCTATTTTATCAGGATCATATTCTACATTAGCCTTACTGGTTGTATAATGAACATCAGCTTTTTTGACTCCTTCTGTTTTATTTAAAACCTGTTCTATCTTATTTGCACAATCCGG
>NZ_QPJN01000064.1:0-4143 GCF_003338615.1 Halanaerobium sp. DL-01 | reverse complement strand
TAACTACTTCATAAGCTCTTTTAGCTTTCCTTTTTGATTTCGTCATTACCACAAAATCATCAGCAAATCGCACCAGTTTATACCCTCTTTCTGTCGTTCCAACCCTAATCACATCTGCAAATCCAGCCTAGATTGCATGGTTGTTATGCCGGCATTGAGCTTCTTCGTTCTAATGGCGAATCGCCATTTACAGATGCCACCTCTGGTTCACATAATGTTTTGGACTAACAGCACGTCTCAGACTCTTCAGATTCCACCTCACGGTGAACACCCTGTCAATGTTGACTTCTACATGATACATGCCACAACATAGATAGGACTTTCACCTATTATCAGAATAATTTACGGAGCACACAAAAAATAGTCCCACCTCTTAAATAACAGGCAGGACTATTTATTAATTTTATATTTAAATTATTTTTAATTACTTAAGTTCTACTGTTGCTCCAGCTTCTTCTAATTTTTCTTTCATTTCTTCTGCTTCCTCTTTACTTACTCCTTCTTTTACGTTCTGAGGAGCATCGTCAACTACAGCTTTAGCTTCTTTCAGGCCAAGACCTGTAAGTTCTCTAACTGCTTTAATAACTTGAATCTTTTTGGAACCAATGTCTGCAAGAAAAACATCAAATTCTGTTTTTTCTTCCTCTTCAGCACCTCCGTCACCAGAAGCAGCAGCCATTGCAACAGGTGCAGCAGCGCTTACACCAAATTTATCTTCAAGTTCCTCAACTAATTCTGAAAGTTCCAGTACACTCATTTCTTCAATTGCTTTAATAATTTCTTCTTTATTCATTATAAATCCTCCTTATTTTTTTAAGCTTTTTGCTCTTTAATTTGACCTAACACCTGAACTAAACCGCGAATATTACCCTGCAGTACATTAACCAATCCAGTAAGGGGTGCTTTCATACCGGCAAATGCCTGTGCCAGTAATTGTTCTCTGGATGGTATTTTAGCAAGAGATTTAACCTTATCAATATCTATAATTTCACCATTTAATATACCAGCTTTTATTTCAAGAACTTCATGATCTTCAGCAAAATCTACAAGTATTTTTGCAGGAGAAACCGGGTCATCCATTCCAAAAGCAATTGCGGTAGGTCCACTGAAAAACTCATTCATCTCATCCATTTCAACATCATCAGCAGCAATAGAAGCAAGGGTATTTTTAACAACTTTATAATCCACACCCGCTTCTCTTAACTGTTTTCTTAATTCTGTCATTTCTGCAACATTTAGGCCAAGATAGTCAGTTATAACCATAGATTTTGAATGCGTAAATTTATCTGCTAGTTCTTTAACAACTGCTTCTTTTTCTGGTCTTGCCATAAATTTCACCCCCTCAGCTTTGAAACATAAAAAACCTCCTGTTGACAGGCAGGAGGTAGTAATATACATCAATTGCATAATTGCAATTTACAAAAAGTTAACCTCGGCAGGACATTAAGCTTTTTCAGCCCCTGCTGTCTTCGGATAAATATTCTTTTTTCTTCAATTAATATATCACAAAAAATATTGAGCGTCAACTCTGTGTCAATTCTAACGTCCAATTAGTGCTAAACTAGCTGCCGGGTCAACTTTAATTCCAGGACCCATAGTCGATGATACAGCCAGAGACCTAAAATATCTTCCTTTTGCAGCTGCCGGACGTTCTTTGGCCAGAGTATCTATAATAGTTTTGTAATTGTTTAACAGCTGTTCAACTGAAAAAGAAACTTTTCCAATTGGCAGATGAACAATTCCACTTTTATCAACTCTATATTCCAATTTACCGGCCTTAAATTCTTTAACTGCTTTTTCTAGTTCAAAAGTTACTGTTCCAGCTTTTGGATTTGGCATTAGTCCTTTAGGTCCCAAAATTCTTCCAAGCCTTCCCACAACACTCATCATATCCGGTGTTGCTACAGCCAGATCAAAATCCAACCAGCCACCTTCGATTTTTTCTGCTAATTCTTCAGCACCAACAAAATCTGCACCTGCTTCTTCAGCTTCTTTTGCTTTTTCTCCTTTAGCAAAAACTACTAAAGTAATTTCCTGGCCTGTACCTTCAGGCATTACTACAGTACCTCTTATATTCTGATCTGCATGTTTGGGATTAACTCCTAATTTTGCAGATAATTCCACAGTTTCATCAAAATTTGCACTTGCTGTTTCTTTAACTAACTCGAGTGCTTTAGCCGGTTCATATAATTTATCACGATCAACTTTTTGCCTAACCTCTTTATATCGCCTGCTTTGTTTTCCCATAAAAATTCTCCTCCTTGTGGTATTATCGGATTAATTCCTCCCACATATATGCTAAACGGAAAGAACAATCAAAATATTTATTCAACTAAAATTCCCATACTTCTTGCTGTCCCTGCTATCATACTCATAGCTGCTTCCATACTACCTGCATTTAAATCAGGCATTTTTGTTTCTGCAATTTTTCTGACAGCATCCTTACTAACTGTAGCTACTTTGTTAACATTTGGCTCACCAGAAGCAGTATCAATCCCTGCTGCCTGTTTAAGCAGTACCGCTGCGGGTGGGGTTTTTGTTATAAAATCGAATGATCTATCCTGATATACAGTTATCTCTACCGGTATAATAGTACCCTGCTGTTCTTTAGTTTTAGCATTAAATGCTTTACAAAATTCCATAATATTAACACCATGCTGGCCTAAAGCAGGTCCTACTGGTGGTGCAGGATTTGCCTGACCGCCTGGTATTTGAAGTTTAATTATATTCATAACTTTTTTGGCCATCATTAACACTCCTTTCTAATAATAATTCTGCTTTCAATTACTGTTTCTCAACCTGAGAAAATTCCAGCTCTACTGGAGTATCTCTACCAAACATAGAAACTAATACTTTAACTTTACCCTGCTGTGGGTGAACTTCTTTTACAACTCCAACAAAATCTTCAAATGGACCATCTGTAACCATTACTTTATCTCCAGCTTCAAAGTCTATTGTCATATCCTGTTCTTTCAAGCCCATACCCTGTAAAATATGTTCAACTTCTTCTGGCTGAAGTGGAAGTGGCTTTGTTCCACTGCTGACAAAACCTGTTACCCCAGGTGTATTCCTGACAACATACCAGGAATCATCATTCATATCCATTTCTACCAGAACATAACCGGGAAAGATCTTTTTCTCAACAATTTTATCTTTACCCTTCTTCTTTTCAACTTTTTCTTCAACAGGTACCAGAATACGAAAAATTTTATCTTCCATACCTGTACTTTCAATTCTTTTTTCTAGATTGGCTTTAACCTTTTTTTCATGCCCGGAATAAGTATGGACAACATACCATTTATTTTCTTTATTCTCTTCAGTCATATTCTAAGGACCCTTAATTAAAAAGGACCCTCACCTCCTCAGTTACATTATTAATGGAGTAATTATATTGGCCAGTAATAAATCTAAAACACCGATAAATACTATCAAAGATATTACAGTTACTAAAACCACTAACGTATTTGAAGCTACTTCTTCTCTATTTGGCCAATTTACTTTTTTTAATTCTGACTTTACCTGGCGAAAAAACTTAGCTATTTTACTAAAAAAACCGGTCTTTGCCATAAAAATACCACTTCCTCAAATTAAATATTCAGGGAAAAACTACTTTGTTTCACGATGGAGAGTATGTTCTTTGCAAAATTTACAGTATTTCTTTAATTCTAATCTATCACGTGTGTTTGACTTATTCTTTTTGGTAGAATAGTTTCTGTTTTTACATTCAGTACATTCCAGAGTAATAATTTCTCTCATCGTAAATCCACCTCCTCAGTCCAATCTGCTTACTTTGTTAGTATTATCTATTCAAAATCATGTACAATTTTTAATCATTCTCGTTTTCAAAGCTATAACCTTAATTAATTTAACATATTCTCAGATGAATGTCAATATTTTTTAGAAAATAGAGTTTCCCAAAATTATTTTTAGAGCTGCAAAAAAAAGGGAAAGTCTTTTTTTTAGAAAAAAAGCATGTGCAGTATAAATCTGCACATGCCTATTGAAAACAGTTTGAATTATATCAACAAGGCAATTCAATTTCTATGCTTTACTCAATAATTTCGGTAACAACTCCGGCACCAACTGTGTGGCCACCTTCACGGATTGCAAAACGCAGTCCTTCTTCCATAGCTATTGGAGTAA
>NZ_QPJN01000063.1:0-4293 GCF_003338615.1 Halanaerobium sp. DL-01 | reverse complement strand
GTTAGGTCATCTTCATTTTCAACCTTAACCTTTCCTGCTACTTTTAATTTCCCCATGTTTTCTTCATGCATCTTTAACGCTTTTTCTTTTAAATTTTTCAAAATAATCCCTCCTGGATTTTCAATGTTTTTTATTCTAACAGAACTTTTCCCACCCAGAGATATTATAAATATTATCTTTGAGTGGGATTATTATTATTATTTATTTTACAACTAATACAGATGTTTTTGCCTGTTTAATGATCTTTTCAGCTGTACTTCCAAGCAGTTTATCTTTTAATGTTTTATCACCTTTATCTGCGATAACTATTAGATCAAAATCATTTTCTTCAGCATAATCACAGATATCTTCTGCCGGATGATTTCCTTCTTTAACAACTCTTTCTGTTTCCAGACCTTTTTCTCCTAATGTAACTTCACACTGCCCATATAATGTACTGCATGTTTTTAAAGCTTCTTCTGTTTCTCTTTTTGTTTTTTCCAGATCGAGATTTAACTGTTCAAACTCTTCTTTAGATCTTATCAATCTGTGTTCAGGACTTACAATTGTCAGAAATGTAACTGCACCCTTACATAAAAGAGCCATTTCCTGAGCTTTCTGAGCTACATCAGAACAGCTTTCAGAACCTTTTACAGCAACTAAAATTTTAAACATATAATTTTCTCCTCTCTCTAGTCAAATAAAGCTTTAATCTAAGTTAATTATACTGCACAACACTAATTTTTAAAACAGTTAGTACAATTTCTTTTTTTATTCTACAAAAACTATTCTTTTAATTTAGGAAGTGTGGATATTCCATAAGGAATAACAAGTATTTTTGCATCATCACCAAGTTCATCCAGAGCATCTTTCAGTGCACTGTTCAGATCATCAAATATATTTATGAAGAGTTTATCTTTTATATCATCTGATAGTGATGTAACAAGAGAAATCTCACTTTCAGTATGAATCATGGCAATTCGAGAAGCCTTGTGGCGGCCAAGGATAAAATCATGTTCCAGCTCATCTATTAACTCCTGAGCAGTTTTTCCTCCGGTAAGAGCTTCTCCAAAATGATCTTCTCCCAGCCCATCCTCACATTTAGCTGCAATTAAAATTTTACCACCTTTTTTTACAGCAAGACTGGCATTTTCCATGGCTTTATGTGTCTGATAAAGATCAATATCCTTTGGCATTCCACCTGGTGTAGTAATTACAATATCAGCAAGTTCATCAATTTCACTCTGATAGATATCTTCTATATATTTCTTACCCGCACGGTGGGCGGCTGTTACTTCACCGGCAACAACTTTTATCAGTTTTTTACTGCTGTTCAGCACAGCATTAACCATAAAATCTACTCCGACCATTTCTCCAATTTCTTCTATTTCTTCTCGAACAGGATTTCCTTCTATCTGTCCACCTCTGGCCAGAGGATCCAGAAATCTCTGATGATTCTGCAGTATTGTCTCTCTGCTGCAGACACCTGGTGCAAGAGCTTTTGCACCTCCACTAAATCCAGCAAAATAATGATATTCCAGATTACCTGTTGCTATAATAAAATCTGCATCGAGGACCTGATCAAATATCTCTATCTCAGTGCCCCTCTCAGTTGTACCGACATTTCTACAGCTTTCAACATCATGGTCTATACATTCTATTCTGCTGTATATTTCTTCTCCAACAAGATTTTTCTTTTCTTCTTCAGTCTGTTTTCTGTGTACTCCAAGTCCAAAAACTATCTTTATATTCTCATCTTTAACTCCTGCTGAGTTTAATTCTGCAACAATAGGAGGCAGAAGGAGATAGGAGGGAGAAGGGCGAGAAATATCGCTGGCCAGTATTACAACTTGATCTGTATCACTTACTAAATCTTTAAGTTTTTTACTTTTAATAGGTTCAGCCAGTGCCCTTATCACTTCTGCCTCAGGATCTTTCAGAGCTTCAACATCTTCAGGCAGCAGTTCTGCCATCAGATTTTTTTCGGGAACATCTACCTTTACTTTTTCGTGGCCGTATTTCAATTTAAATTCCATAATACTCCACCTCAATCTATATATTTTTTACAGAGAGCAGGAATATCCGTCAGTTTCCTTGCAACTTCAATCCCGGCTTCCTCAAGTTTTTCTTTTTTATAATCAGCACTACCCTCTCCACCTGGAGAAACTATAGCACCTGCATGGCCCATTCTTTTTCCTTCTGGTGCAGCTTCTCCTGCTATAAATGCAATAACAGGTGTTTTCATATGTTTTTTAACATAAAGAGCTGCTTCTTCTTCATCTGTACCACCTATCTCACCAATCATTACAACAACTTCTGTTTCTGGATCTTCTTCAAACATTGGGAGCAGATCTTTAAATGTTACACCCTGTACAGGGTCACCACCTATCCCAACCACTGTAGACTGTCCAATTCCACTTGTTGTCAGATTATTAACTGCTTCATAAGAAAGGGTAGCACTTCTAGAAATCATACCCACACTTCCTTCTTTATAAATACTATCTGCCATAAATCCTAATTTTGATTTTCCGGGAGATATAATTCCAGGAGTATTGGGTCCAATTAATGTACAGCCATTTTTGTTTGCATATTCTCTACAGTAAACCATATCATGAAACGGAATACCTTCTGCAACTGTAACCACTATTTCAAGTCCAGCATCAACTGCTTCTAAAATGGCATCTCTGCTGAATCTGGGAGGAACAAATAGTATACTTGCATCTGTATCTGTAGCTTCTGCGGCTTCTTTTACTGTATCAAATACAGGTAGGCCGTGTACTTTTTGGTCACTTTTTCCTGGTGTTACTCCACCAACTACATTTGCTCCATACTTCAACATCAAATCAGCATGGAAACTTCCTTCACGACCTGTAATTCCCTGCACAATAATTTTAGTATCTTTATCTAGAATAATACTCATACTATTCACCACCTTTAAGAGTTTTTACAACTTTTTCTACTACTTCTTCCAAATCAGATGCTGCTTCTAATCCTGCTTCTTTTAGAATTTTTATACCTTCTTCACGATTTGTACCCTGAAGTCTGCAGACAATAGAAATATCAGCTGGTACTTTTTTAAGTGATGCACTTACACCTGCAGCTATCTCATCACATCTTGTTATACCACCAAAAATATTAAACAGTATTGATTTAACATCACTATCCTGCAGAACAACATCTACAGCCTTCTGAACTTTTTCAGAGGTAGCTCCACCACTCAAATCAAGAATATTGGCCGCATTTATTCCGTGGCGCTGCAGTGAATCAAGAGTGGAAATAGCAAGACCAGCACCATTACTTATTATTGATACATTTCCACTCAATTTGATAACAACAAAACCAGCCTGACGGCCAATTAACTCCATTTCTTCTTCTTTTTCTTCATCCCACATTGTGAGGAGCTTTGGCTGTCTATATCTGGCATTGTCATCCATCTCTAATTTGCCATCAAGAGCTTTTACACTTCCATCGGTGAGAAGTGCAAGTGGATTGATTTCTACTAATAAACAGTCACTATTTTTATATATCTCATAAAGTTTCTTTACTATTGGTGCAACTTTTTTGCTCATCTCTTTATCAAAATCAAAAGCTTTAGCTACAGGTGTCAGATGGAAATTTTGCAATCCTAATACCGGATCAATATCAACTTTAACTACCTTTTCTGGAGTTTCTGCTGCTACTTCTTCGATATCCATTCCACCTGAACGGCTGAAAATAAGGGTGTCTGTTTTTTTACTTCTATTTAGAGTTAATCCCAGATAATATTCTTCTTTAATTTCCTGCTGTTCTTCAATTAATAATCTGTTTACTTCTTCACCTTTTATTTTCATATTAAACAGATCTTCTGCCATTTTTTCTACTTCTTCTTTAGTTGAAGCAAATTTAATTCCGCCAGCTTTACCTCTTCCACCTACATGAACTTGAGATTTTAAGGCAACTTTATAATCCAGTTCTTCTGCTTTTTCTACAGCTTCTTTTACTGAAAGTGCAAGCTGGCCAGAAGGGGTTTCTATACCATTTTCTGCAAAAACTTCTTTAGCCTGATATTCATATATTTTCAAGTTAGTTTCACTCCTTTTATGACTTAGCCTTTTTGGCAAGCTCCATACCTAATTCAAAAGCCTTCATATTTACTTCTTCTGTTCCTTTAGGAATTCTTCCCTTAATTGCTTTTTTGTATACATCCAGTTCTGCTATATCTGTCAGCTCTGCTACTGCCCCTATAAAAGCTATGTTTGTCGGCAGTATTGTCCCCAGCTCTTCTTTTACTTCTTTTGTAAATGGAATCAAATACAGGTTATCTGAATTAATTTC
>NZ_QPJN01000062.1:0-4433 GCF_003338615.1 Halanaerobium sp. DL-01 | reverse complement strand
AGGGGGAGGGATTCCTGCATTTTATACAGATTCCTAACCTGACAACTATGATAACTATTAATATTTTTAAAAAAACATTTAGATTTGACGTAACGTATACTAAATAAGGAGGTTAATTTATGAAGGCAAGAAAGAAATTTGCAAAAATGCTAGAGGAACCGGGCGGTATCATTTTGCCCGGTGCTCCTGATGCTCTGGCAGCTAAAATTATAGAGGAAGTAGGTTTTAGAGCTCTTTTCACAACTGGGTATGGTACATCTGCTACTGTTCTGGCTCAACCAGATAGAGGTCTATTAGACTACAAAGAAATGGTAGAAAGAGCTTCTCAAATATCAGAAGCAGTTAATATTCCAGTTTTTGCTGATGCAGATACTGGGTATGGAGGAGTCTTAAATGTACAACAAACAGTCAAGGGCTTTGAGAAATCTGGTGTTGCAGGCATATTTATTGAAGATCAAGTTTGGCCAAAAAGATGTGGACATATGGAAGGTAAAAAGGTAATTGATGAAGATGAATTTTTAGCAAAATTAGAAGCGGCTTTAGATGCCCGAGAAGATAAAGATTTTAAAATTATGGCAAGAACTGATATAAGGGCCATAGATGGATTGGAAGCTGCAATTGAAAGAGGGAAAAAATGTGAGGAAATTGGAGTGGACCTACTTTTTATTGAGGCCCCTCAAAGCAAGAAAGAATTAAAAAGAATTGGGAATGAATTTCCAAATATACCTTTAATGGCTAATATGATCGAACATGGGAAAACTCCAATTTTAAACAAAGAAGAATTAGAAGAACTCGGCTATAAAATTATTGTTTGGCCTTTGTCTGCTTTATATGCTTCAGCTCAGGGTATGTATATTGTTTTGTCATCTTTAAGAGAAAATGGTGAGACAAATGAAGTTATGAATCATTTAATGCCCTTTGATAAATTTAATGAAATGATTGGTTTAAAAGAAATACAAAAGTTAGAAGAAAAATATTCAAATTAAAAAGGTGGTGAATTTGTGCCTACATTATCTGAAAAAATATTTGAGAAACATTGTATTGAAGGAGAGGCAAAAGCAGGTAATTTTATAAGAGCTAAGTTAGATTTAGTAATGGGAGAAGATGTTACTATTCCTCTTGCTTTAAATAAATTTAAAGAATTAGGATTTGAGAAAGTTTTTGCTAAAGGCAAGGTGATTTTTGTTCTTGATCATTTTTTACCCACAAATACTGTTGATTCTGCCAAAACTCATAATAAAATAAGAAAATTTGCAAAAAAATATGACATTAAAAATTTATATGACCAACATAACATGGGTATTGAACATGCATTGCTTCCCGAACAGGGGCATATCTATCCCGGACAATTAGTGATAGGAGCAGACTCTCATACATGTACTTATGGAGCACTTGGTGCTTTTGCTACTGGAATAGGTAGTACAGATATGGCTGTAGGGTTGGGTACAGGAGAGTTATGGTTTAAAGTCCCAGAAACAATTAAGTTTAATTATAAAGGAAAGCTTCCTGAGTGGGTATCTGGTAAAGACTTAATATTATATACAATAGGTGATATTGGAGCAGATGGAGCGACTTATAAAGCAATGGAATTTGGTGGAGAAGTTATAAAAAACTTACCAATGGCTGATAGATTTACAATGTCAAACATGGCTATTGAAGCAGGAGGAAAAGCAGGTTTGATTGAAGTTGATGAAAAAACAATTAATTATTTAGAAGAGAAAGTTAAAAGAGAATATGAAATTTATAAAAGTGATAAAGATGCAAATTTTGAAAAAGAAATAGAATATGATGTAAGTGATATGGAACCTCAAGTTGCATTTCCATATTCACCAGAAAATACAAAAGCTATTAGTGAAATTAAGGAAAGCATAAAAATTGATGAGGCAATAATAGGCTCATGTACTAATGGTAGATTGGAAGATTTACGTAGAGCTGCAAAAGTTTTAAAAGGCAAAAAAATAAATAAAGAAGTTCGCTTGATAATCATTCCAGCCACGAGACATATTTATAAAGAAGCTATGAAAGAAGGTTTATTAAAAATATTTATTGATGCTGGAGCGGGAGTTAGTATGCCTACCTGTGGTCCTTGTTTTGGAGGACACACTGGAGTATTAGGACCTGGAGAAGTAGCAATAACTAGTACAAATAGAAATTTTAAAGGTCGATTAGGAAGCCCAGACAGTAAAGCTTTTCTGGCAAATCCTTCTGTAGTGGCTGCATCAGCTATAGCCGGAAAAATTGTTCATCCGGAAGAGGTGATTTCATGATTTTGCAAGGAAACGCAGTCAAGGTTGGTAGAAATATTGATACTGATCAGATTATACCAGCTCAATATTTAACTTTAACTGATAGTAAAGAATTAGGCAAGCATTGTCTGGAAGGTTATGAAAAAGATTTTCCAAAATTATTGGATGATGAGACTATAATATTTGCTGAAGAAAATTTTGGATGTGGAAGTTCTAGAGAACATGCACCTTTTGCAATAAAAGGAGCTGGAGTTAAAGCAGTTGTAGCAAAATCATTTGCACGTATATTTTTTAGAAATGCAATAAATCTAGGATTAACAGTGATCGAATCCCCTGAGGCTGTAAATGATGTTGAAAAAGGTGATAAGATTAAGATCAATGCAGATAAAGGGAAAATTTATAATAAAACCAAAAACAAAAACTATGATTTTTCTCCATTTCCTAAAATAATTAAAGAAATATTAATGGCCGACGGTGTAACAGGTTATTTTAAGGAGAGAAAATCATGATAAAAGGTGTCCATCATATAGCATTTGTTGTAAATGACCTTGAAAAAGGAATAGAAATTTTTAAAAATGATTTGGAGCTGATTTTTCAGGGAAAATCTACTCTTGAATATAGAGGAGTAAAAGTAGGCGTATTTAAAGCAGGAGAAGTTTTGTTAGAGCTGATTTATCCATATAAATCTGGACCTGTAAAAAAATATTTAAAAGAAAATGGTCCTGGATTTTTTCATTTGGCTTTTGATGTAAATGATATTGATAATGCAATAGACCATATTATTGACCGGGCAATTAGTATAAAAATGAAAGACAAAGAAGCAAGAGAAGGTTTAGATTGGAAAGTAGCTTCTTTTGAAAAAAATGATGTTTTAAATATTATTATGCAGTTTGCAGAAAATAAGTAATATATATGATTTAAATTGTATAATCAATAAGAGGTCTGCCGTTTATAAGAGCGGTAGTCCTTTTTTATATTTTATTCATTTTTAATTCCTCCAGTATTTCTTATATAGATATTTGTTGTATAAGCGAATTTCATAAAAATAAGCCTTGATATAACAAAGATTTTAATGATATAAAAAGGGCTTCACTCCAATCTTGTCGAATTTATAATGTTTCTAAGCCCGTCAAAGAGATTTTCAAAAGTTTTTTGTAGTAATTTTAATTATACCAGCTAACTTGACATGGTCATTTTCTTTCTTCAAAATAATGGTTATTTTAGCCTGGCAAAAATTATTTTCAAAAATAGCTTGACCTGGAGTTAACTCAAGGTGATAGGCTACTAAAGTAAGAGGCTATAAAAGAAAAAATTGAACGGTTATTTAGAAAAAACAGAAGAACAGCTTTAAAAAGCTGGAATAGAAAAAATATATAGGAGCTGATAAAGATGTTATACAGAAAAATGGGAAAAACAAATGAAAAGGTTTCTGTTTTAGGATTTGGCTGTATGAGATTACCTGTTATTGATGGTGAACAAACTAATATTGATGAGGAAAAAGCAACAAAAATGCTGAGATATGCAATTGATAACGGAGTAAATTATGTTGACACAGCATACCCTTATCATGGTACAGGATTTGATAAACCGGGAGAAAGCGAGCCATTTGTAGCAAGAGCCTTAAAGGATGGTTATCGAGAAAAAGTAAATTTAGCAACAAAGCTTCCAATCTGGTTAGTCCAAAGTAGAGAAGATATGGATAGATTATTGGAAGAACAACTTGAACGCCTGGAAACAGATAAAATAGATTTTTATTTACTTCATTCACTAAATAAAAGTACCTGGGAAAATTTAAAAAAATTAGGTATAGAAGAATTTTTAGATCAGGCTATAGAAGATGGTCGGATAAAATATGCTGGATTTTCTTTTCATAGTGATGTTAATTCCTTCAAAGAAATTGTAGATTCTTATGACTGGTCATTTTGTCAAATTCAATATAATTATTTAGATGAGAATTATCAAGCTGGTAAAGAAGGTTTACAATATGCTGCTGATAAAGGGCTGGGGATTGTCATTATGGAGCCAATAAGAGGCGGCAGCTTAGCTGGAGAAATGCCCGAGGAAATTATGAAGAAATGGGAGGAAGCGCCAGTAAAAAGAACACCAGCCCAGTGGGCACTCAGATGGGTAATGAACCATCCAGAAGTTTCAGTAGTTTTAAGTGGGATGACCGCTATGGAGCATGTG
>NZ_QPJN01000061.1:0-4766 GCF_003338615.1 Halanaerobium sp. DL-01 | reverse complement strand
GAATGCATTCGACGTTAAATTATAAAAGTCCAGAAGACTACGAAAACGAGAGAAAACTATCTAAACTATGTGTCTAATTTAATGGGGGAAGCTCATATAATTTTCTCTATTTTTCGAAAATTCGGGTTATCTTTATTTAACTCTTTTAGTATACTATTATAGCTCATCTGAAGAGGTTCCAGCTTTTTCCCGGATACAATATCAGGTTTTGTAAAATAAAAGCCCTGGTAATAATCATAATTAAATTTTTTTGCCTCTTCTAAATCAGAATAATCTTCTATTTTTTCTGCTAAAAAATTTACCTGAGAATTATATTTGTTTCTTATCAGTTCCAGAGTTCTTTTTCTTTCTCTTTTAGTTGAATTTAAAAAATCAATTTTTATAATATCAGCTATTTTAATTAAATCAATTAGCGACTCTTTAAACTCAAAATCATCCAGCACTATTTTAAAGCCTTCGTTTTTTAATTCCCTGCAGATTTCTAAAATTTCAGAATCAACTTCAACATCTTCTAAAATTTCAATATAAATTGATTCACTTGACAGAATATCTGGTATTTTACTTTTAATCATTTTAGAGGTGAAGTTAATAAAAGCCGGTTTATCCTGAGTTAAATTACCAAGACCAATAGACTCTAAACTATTTGTTATTACTTCTGCTGTAGCTCTTTCGCCATCATTAATTACATTTTTTTGGGAAGACCTAAATAATAATTCATAAGCAAATAATTTTTCCTTTTTATCAAGAATTGGCTGTCTTCCGACCATTATATTTTCCAATTATCCCACCTCCAATATTCCTAAATCTAATTTATATAATATAAGGAGTTTCCCAAAATTTATTTTTACAGCTGTAAAAATAAATTTCGTCATCAATGATTAATTAAAATGATCACTTTTAATTAATTTTATCAGCATCTACATCTATTTACAAATTTTTGCTCATACATCTTTTTATCAGCTTTATCATAACATTTTCTAATATTTTTAACACCATGATTCTCGCTGTTACAATCTGTTGCTTCATACCCCAATGCAGCACTCAAAGGTTCAGGCAATTCTTCGTTTTTATTAACTTCTTCTATCCTATCCAGAATTCTTTCAGTTACCTCCTCAGCTGTATTACAATTAGTATCAGGCAGAATCACTACAAATTCATCTCCTCCTATTCTGGCAACAATATCTTCGGCTCTTAAACTGCTCTTTATAGCTTCTGCTGTTAATTTAATATACCTATCACCCATACTGTGGCCGTAATTATCATTAATATCTTTCAATTTATTAATATCTCCAACGATAATACTGATCGGATATTTTCTGGAATTCTGGAGACGCTTAAGTTCTTCATTTAGAAATCTTCTGTTATAAAGACCGGTCAGTTCATCATGATTCGATAGGTATTCTATTTCTTCTGCTGCTCTTTTTTCCTGATCTATATCTATATGAACTCCTACAATCCGAATGGCATTTCCAGCTTCATCTCTTTCAGTCACTTTTCCAATATCTCTAATCCACTTCCAGCTGCCTGACTTTGTTTTTAATCGATGCTCATTATAATATTTTTCAGTTTTACCTTCTAGATGATTTTCTAAGTCTTTTAAAGCCTGTTCCTTATCATCAGGATGAACTAAATTAAGCCAGGTATTAAGGTTATTCTCCAGCTCAAAATGTTCATATCCCAGCATCCGGGCCCAGTTTTCATTAAAATGTACTGTATTATTTACAGCATTCCAATCCCAAATACCAATATTACCACCAGAGACAGCTAATTCTAATCTCTCTTTTACCTCTTTTAATTCAAGTTCTTGTTTTTTACTTTCAGTAATATCATCAATCACAGCATAAATTAACTGATTATGTTCTTTATTTTCTAGCTCATGTTTTTGCTGTAGACGGTGAGAAATATCTATAATCTCAAAGATAATTTTCTCATCATCTAATTGAGAGTAACGGAAATTAAAATATTTATAATCACCAGCAGCTGTTGTAATTTTATATGTTCTATCCTGAATATTATTTTCTATGTCATATTGAAAATATTTTTTGGCTTTCTTCCTATATTCCTGATCAGGATAAGCTTTTTTGTACCAGTCTTCCATTGTTTTAATGTCATCCTCTGTATATCCAGTCATCTCTTTTATAGTCTGGTTAGTAAATAAAAGCTGGCCCTGTTTATCAGCTATTACAATTCCGATTGATAACCTATCTATTAAACTCTCCATTAATTGATCATCTCTTCCCATCGATTTTTCATAGATTTTCCACCTCAGACATCATTTTAGTGATAATACTTATATTATTGATTCTACATTAATCTTAAAAATCCTATATTTATTTCTTTAATTTGTCAAATTTTATATAAATAAGAAGTTCAGTGATAAACTGCAGCCTACAATTCACCAGATAAAAATTATTTTCAAAAAAAGCTTGACCTGGAGTTAACTCAAGGTGATAAACTATTAAATAAGAAAATTTGAAATGGAGGTCGTAAAAATGAGTTTTAGAATGGATATAGCAACAAAATTGTTATTTGGATCTGGACAGCTGAATAATCTGCATCAAGAGGAATTACCTGGTAAGAAAGCTTTAATTGTTATCTCAAATGGAACTTCTGCCAAAAAATACGGTTATTTAGAAAAAACAGAAGAACAGCTTAAAAAAGCTGGAGCAGAAACTGTTTTATTTGATCAGATAGAAGCAAATCCCTTAAAATCAACAGTTATGGCAGGTGCCAGAATGGCCGCAGACAATAATTGTGATTTTGTAGTGGCACTTGGTGGAGGAAGCAGTATGGACGCCGCCAAATCAATTGCACTGATGGCTGTTAATGAAGGTGATTACTGGGATTATATTCCCGGTGGAACTGGTAAAGGTAAAGAAGTTAAAAATACTCCACTCCCTGTAGTTGCAATTACAACTACAGCTGGAACAGGATCCGAAGTTGATAGAGGAACTGTAATTACTAATTCAGAAACTAATGAGAAAATTGGATTTGTACATCCAGATCTTCTGCCTAAAATAGCAGTTGTTGATCCAGAACTAATGACCACAGTCCCGCCAAAATATACTGCATTTCAGGGTTTTGATGCCCTATTTCACAGTATAGAAGGATATCTATCTAAATTTACCAATAAAATGAGTGATATGTATGCAATTACCGCTGTTAAAAATATAGCTGAAGGACTGCCAAAAGCTGTAGAAAATGGAGATAATCTGAAGGCAAGAGAAAAAGTAGCCTTTGCCAACACTTTATCCGGTTTAGTAATGGAAGTAGGTGCATTAACAAGTCAGCACTCTTTAGAACATGCAATGTCCGCTTTTCATCAGGAACTTCCTCATGGTTCGGGTTTAATTATGCTAAGCAGGGCATATTTTGGCAAAATGGTAGAGCGAGGAATTGCTGAAGAGAGATTTATTGAACTGGCAAAAGCTCTGGGAAAAGATGATGCCGAAAAAGCAGAAGATTTCCTTATCGCACTTGAACAGCTGCAGCAGAAATGTGGGGTAGCAGAACTTAAGATGTCTGATTATGGAATTAAAGAAGATGAATTTGAGGCAATGGCAAAAAATGCAAGAGAAACCATGGGAGCTCTTTTCCAGTGTGATAGAAGCGAATTAAGTTTAGAAGACACTGTAGATATTTATCAAAAGGCCTATAAATAAGGAGCTTTAATAAGTTCATAAATAACTATTTATGTAATCTTAATAAAAATTGAATTGGTATTTTTACTACCCTTTATCACTGCTCATGCTTATAAACTGCCAGGGCCAGTTTTTTACCTTATGCATATACCGTTTTTTGATGGACTTATTTTGTGGACCACTGGGTGTGATAATTATTCAGTTAATTTTAATTACAATAATAATAGTTTCTGTAAAAAAGTATTCAAACTATAAATTGGAGTTGAATTAAAATACAGGTGTTAGAAAAAGAAATAATAAAAAAATCTATTATAGGAGATGATAAAGATGTTATACAGAAAAATGGGAAAAACAAATGAAAAGGTTTCTGTTTTAGGGTTTGGCTGTATGAGATTACCTGTTATTGATGGTGAGCAAACTAATATTGATGAGGAAAAAGCAACAAAAATGCTGAGATATGCAATTGATAACGGAGTAAATTATGTTGACACAGCATATCCTTACCATGGTACAGGATTTGATAAACCAGGAGAAAGCGAGCCATTTGTAGCAAGAGCCTTAAAGGATGGTTATCGAGAAAAAGTAAATTTAGCAACAAAACTTCCAATCTGGTTAGTTCAAAGCAGAGAAGATATGGATAGATTATTGAACGAACAACTTGAACGCCTGGAAACAGATAAAATAGATTTTTATTTACTCCATTCATTAAATAAAAGCAGTTGGGAAAATTTAAAAAAATTAGGTATAGAGGAATTTTTAGATCAGGCTATAGAAGATGGTCGGATAAAATATGCTGGATTTTCTTTTCATAGTGATATTAATTCCTTCAAAGAAATTGTGGATTCTTATGACTGGTCATTCTGTCAAATTCAATATAATTACTTAGATGAAAATTATCAAGCTGGCAGAGAAGGGTTAGAATATGCTGCTGATAAAGGGTTGGGTGTTGTAATTATGGAGCCTCTAAGAGGTGGCAATTTAGCAGGAGAAATACCAGAGGAAATTTTGAATAAATGGGAGGAAGCACCAATAAAAAGAACACCAGCCCAGTGGGCACTCAGATGGGTAATGAACCATCCAGAAGTTTCAGTAGTTTTAAGTGGGATGACCGCTATGGAGCATGTG
>NZ_QPJN01000060.1:0-4798 GCF_003338615.1 Halanaerobium sp. DL-01 | reverse complement strand
AATACAAAAGGCAAGTTAGAGGATATACTGTTGGGCTAACAGGATTTTAAGCCTGTGGAGATGGTGGGTTACCACTTCTAAGAAGCAGGAATCCTCGTGGGCTTGCCCCGAGGAGGGTCAAACCAGTGGAGTTTACTGTGATGGTGCAAAAGGTAGCTGTGCTTTTAAGGCAGCAACTGCTGCTGAACTTGCTGTAAGGCATTTTGAGCTGATGGTGGATGGAGTTGACTGTTATCTTCCTTCCGGATTTATCAGCCGTTCACTTGATAAAACTTTTGAAAACCTGGCAGCCATTTCTCATCCGGATGAGCATTCAGTAAACAATACACTTTTTAAAGTTGTAGAAAACAATTTTGTGGAAAATTAAAGGGGGAGTAAAAATGCGAATTGCTGTAGTTGGAGGTGTTGCAGCTGGAACTAGTGCTGCTGCAAAGGCCAGAAGAGTAGATCCTGACGCAGAGATAGTGCTTTTTGATAAAGGGAATGATATTTCTTATGCTGGATGTGGTCTTCCATATTATATTTCAGGTTTAATTCCGGAGAGAGAACAGCTTATTGTAAATACAGCTGAAAGTTTTAAGGAAAAATATAATGTCGATGTGAGGCTTAAGCATGAAGTTACAGAAATAGATACAATAATCAATATGCTTCACTATAAAAATGTAGATACAGGAGAAGAGGGTGTTGTCGGATATGATAAGCTGATTATTTCAACAGGGGCAAGGCCTGTAAAACCTCCTATTCCCGGTATAGATCTGGATAATATATTTACACTTCGCACAGTAGACAGTGCTGATGAAATCAAAAAAACGGCGCAAAAAGATCAGATCAAAGAGGTTGCTATTATAGGAGCAGGACTGATAGGTCTCGAGATGGCAGAATCATTTTCTAAACTGGGTCTTAAAGTTAAAGTAATAGAGATGCAGCCAAATGTTTTGCCTCAATTTAGTGGAGAAATGGCTGAAATTGTGGAAGAACATCTGCGTAAAAAAGGTGTGGAATTAATTCTGAATGATGGTGTTAAAGAATTTTTAGGTGGACAAAAGGTAGAAAAAGTTATAACTCAAAGCGGCCGAGAAATAAAAGCAGATATGGTTCTTCTGTCAATTGGCGTTAAACCTGAGGTGACACTTGCCGAAAAATCCGGTGTAGAATTGGGAGAAACAGGTGCCATAAAAGTAAATAATCGAATGGAAACCAATATAAAGGATATTTATGCTGCTGGAGACTGTGCAGAATCAACTGATATTGTTAGTGGGGAGTCTGTCTGGGTACCTCTAGGTTCTACTGCAAATAAGCAGGGAAGAGTAGCTGGAGAAAATGCAGCAGGGGGAAATTATGAACATAAAGGTATACAGAAAACAGGAATAACAAAGATTTTTGACTTAACTGCTGCAACGACCGGGTTAAGTGAAAAAGAGGCTAAAGAAAGTGGTTTTGACCCTCTCACTATTAAAATTAAAGATAGCAATCATGCCGGATATTATCCAGGTGTAAGTAAGCTCAATATAAAGGGCGTTTTCGATAAAAAAAGCAGAAGACTTCTTGGGGCTGAAATAATTGGTGGTGAAGGTTCTGATAAAAGGATAGATGTTTTAAGTACAGCCATCTATAGTGAATTAAAGGCTGAAGATCTATTTCAGATTGATCTTGCTTATGCACCTCCATATTCTTCTCCCAAAGATTCTGCAGCAGTTTTGGGAATGGTTGCTGAGAAAAAACTTTAAAAGCTTTAATGATTGTTGGTTAATAATATATAAAATACCAGAAAAGCTTCCTTTGAGGTTATTATTTAATAGAAGCTGCGGACTTGCTCCGCAGTGCGTCAAGATTTTCATTTTAAAACCTGCCTTGAAAGGCAGGTTTTTGTTGTTTTAATATATTTCTGATATAATAAATATAAAAGAAATTTGGTTTAAATAGGAGTGAATATTATGGCTAGACCAATCAAAGATAGATTGATACAGCAGCTTCCAGAAGTAAAGTTTTTTAAACCTGCCGGTGTTCCCGCCCATAAACTGGAGATAGTTGAACTTAATATGGAAGAAGTGGAATCTCTGCGTTTAAAAGATGTTGAAGGATTAACTCAGGCGGAAGCAGCCGAAAAAATGAACGTATCCCGTCCTACTTTCCAGAGAGTTTTAACTTCAGCAAGGCAGAAAGTTGCTGAAGCACTGACATGTGGGAAGGCTCTGCACTTTTCTGGTGGAGACTATAAGCTTATGCGACCAGGACACTGCTGGAGATGTGGAAAAAAATTAAGCCAGTCCGGCAGACACAGGCGGGGACGTCAGGCAAATGGTCAAACAAATAATCTATGTTCTGATTGTGAGGACGAAAATTAGTTAATCCAGTTCAGCAGGTTCCAGCATCTGCTGATAGCTTACGGCACTTGTTGTTTTATCTAAAACAGTCAAGAAAACTCCATCTAAATCTGTGATTTAGGTGGAGAGGTTCTCATTTGGTAGTGAAAAGTCCGGAGCTGCCTCACCCATTTCAGTATCTACCTCTGCTTCCAGTACCTACCCAGTTTCCAGTACCTACCTCATCTGTGTTACCCTGCTGCCGTCCTGAATAAAGAAAAAAGAAGCAGCTGCAGCAGCAATAATTATAAAAGATATGATTATTTTTTGCTTATTTCATTTTCAAAAACTTTTAATACAAAAAATTTGATAAGTAGATACATATTAAAGCCGATAAAAATCTTGAGGATGAAATTTAATTATCTGGATAATATTATTGACAAAATTAAACCTGAGTGTTATACTATGAATAAGATACCCAATAGGGGTATATAAAGAGGTTTTACGGAACTTTGCTTTTAAGTATTACAGTAATATAACACAATAGGAGGTCAATAAAATGAAAAAATATTTAATTGCTACATTAATAATCTTAACTATTATTGCTTCAGGTGCCAATTATGTTTTTGCTCAACCAGGTCCAGGGTTTGGCTCCGGCATGATGGGTATGGGACCTGGCATGATGGAATCAGTTGACAGTGAATATGAATTTTTAGTAAAAATGATACCTCATCATGAGGAAGCAGTCTATAATGCAAAAATATTAAGAGATAATACAAATCGAGAAGAAATGAGAGAATTTGCTGAAGATATTATAGAAGTTCAGACCAGTGAAATTGAAGAAATGGAGAAATATTTAGAGAAATGGTATCCAGATAGAACAAATGATTATGTATACCAGCCAATGATGGGAAATTATGAAGGGTTAACTGGAGAAGAGCTTGACTTTTATTTTCTTGAGGATATGATTTTTCATCATATGGGTGCAGTAATGATGTCACAGCAGTTAATAGTGCGTGGTTTGGATGAACATCAGGAAGTATATCTGCTTGCAAGAAATATCAGAGATAGTCAGCGTCAGGAGATATTTATGATGAGAAACTGGCTTAATAATTGGTATTAATAGAAGAAGATACTGGGGGTAAAAAAATGGATCACCAAAAAATGTTAGAAGACTTTAAAAAACGCTTTAAAATATCGTTGGTAATAACAGTACCTATTTTAATTCTTTCACCTATGATCCAGAACTTTTTCAACTATAGTTTTGACTTTGCAGGAAGTAAATATCTTTTATTTATTCTTTCTACAGTAATTTTCTTTTATGGTGGTCGACCTTTTTTATCAGGCTTAAAAGATGAATTCAGTAATAAACAGCCGGGGATGATGACCTTAATTGCTCTGGCAATTTCTGTTGCCTATTTTTACAGTTCAGCAGTTGTCTTTGGTCTGGAAGGTAGATTTTTCTTCTGGGAGCTGGCAACTTTAATTGTAATTATGCTCTTAGGCCACTGGATTGAGATGAGATCAGTTATGGGTGCATCTAACGCTTTAGAAGAACTGGCTAAGCTGATGCCGGATCAGGCTCATAAAATTGTTGATGGAGAAGTTATAGAAATTAAAATAAAAGAGCTTAAAAAAGGTGATCAAGTTCTGGTAAAACCGGGAGAAAAGGTTCCTGCTGATGGTGTGATTTATGAAGGAGATTCTTATATAGATGAATCAATGCTGACAGGTGAGTCAGAACCAGTAGAAAGAGGAAAAGATGAAGAAGTAATCGGTGGTTCGGTTAATGGTGACAGCTCAATTAAAATTAGAATAGAAAAAGCTGGAGATGAAAGTTATTTATCTCAGGTAATAGAGTTGGTTAAAGAATCTCAGGCGGCCAAGTCTAAAACTCAGAATTTTGCTGATAGAGCTGCTTTCTGGCTGACATTAATTGCTATTAGTGCAGGGACAATTACACTTTTTAGCTGGTATTTTATTACTGGTGATTTAGCTTTTTCTATAGAACGAATGGCAACAGTAATGGTTATTACCTGTCCTCATGCTCTAGGACTTGCGATCCCACTGGTAGTTGCGGTTTCTACCACCCTATCTGCTAAAAATGGACTTTTAATCCGCAACCGCACTGCTTTTGAAAATTCACGCAAAATAGACACTGTTTTATTTGATAAAACAGGTACTCTGACTGAAGGAGAATTTGGAGTTGAAGCAGTAGAAACATTTGTAGATGATTATAATGAGCAGGATATTCTGCAAAAAGCAGCTTCTTTAGAACAGGAATCAGAACATCCAATTGCAGCTGGAATTGTAAAAAGAGCAGAAGAAGACGAAGTAGAACTAATTAAAGTCGATGATTTTGAAATAATTAAAGGTAAGGGTGTTATCGGAAAAATTGATGGCAGAGATTTCAAAGCAGTTTCTCCAGGTTATCTGAAAGAAAACGAGATTGAAATACCAGATAGTGCTTTAAAAGAAGGACCATTTACTGAAAT
>NZ_QPJN01000059.1:0-5143 GCF_003338615.1 Halanaerobium sp. DL-01 | reverse complement strand
GAATGCATTCGACGTTAAATTATAAAAGTCCAGAAGACTACGAAAACGAGAGAAAACTATCTAAACTATGTGTCTAATTTAATGGGGGAAGCTCACTATTAATATTTTTAAAAAAACTATTAGATTTGACGTAACGTTAGAATTATGATGAGGAGCAAGATGAAAAGAGAGAATATATTTATTTGGGTTTAGAATCAATAATAGCCCATAAATAGAATAGTATTTTTATCCAAGCAGCAATAGTAACATGAAAAACTTCTATATTATAAAAATCACTAAGGAATTGTGATACTTCTCTTGTAGAGGCTTTGTGTAAAAAGTAGAAATAGAGAGCCATAATGATAACATGAGGAGAGATTTATTTATGAGTAGTAAAATAGCTTTTATGAGTTATCCTAGATTAACTAAATTAGCAAAAACTATTTTACCAAAAAGATTTTTCAAAAAAGTTATTGTCCTTGAGGGTTCATTTGATAAAACAATAAAAAAAGTAAAGGAATTAAGAGAAAAAAATGTTGATGTTATAGTTAGTGGAGGAAGTAATGCAAAGATATTAGAGAAAAATTTTAATAATTTTTCTATTGTGAAAATAAATATTGCCGGTTTTGACTTAATGAATATTTTAAATGAAGCTAAAAAGATAGACAGTAAAGTAGCCATAATAACTTATAAAAAGAAAATTGACCGATTAGCTAAAATTGAGGATATAATTGATATTCAGATTAATAATATAATATATAATCAGCGAAAACAATTAAACAAAATAATGAAAGACTTAAAAGATAAAGATTACAAAGTAGTTATTGGTGCAAGCTTAGTATGTAATGAAGGAGAAAAAAATGGATTAAATTCTGTTTTTATATATTCAGAGAATAGTTTATTTAATGCTTTTAATCGTGCGATAGAACTTGACAAAACAATTAAAAAAGAAAAACATAAAAATAAAGTATTAAAAACTATTATTGAATTTTCTCATAGTGGTATAATTGCAGTAAATAAAAAAGGAGAAGTACAAGCTTATAATACTGCTGCTGAAGATATTTTTAATAAAAAGAAAAATGAAGTTTTAAACAAAAAGGTTCAAAAAGTTATACCTAACACAAGAATGGATAAGGTTTTAAAAACAGGGATTCAAGAAAAACATAAAATACAGGATATAGGTGATGGAAAGACGATTTATACTAATAGAATACCAATTTATGTAGATAATGATATCATGGGAGTTGTTGCTACTTTTCAAAGAACAGATTTTATTGAAAGAGCAGAAGAAAAGATCAGAAAAAAAACATATAAAAAAGGATTATATGCTAAATATACTTTTAATGATATAATTGGTGAAACTGAAATAATAAGAGAAACAATTAAAAAAGCTAAGTCATATTCTAAGGATGAATCTACTATATTAATAACAGGTGAAACGGGAACTGGAAAAGAACTTTTTGCTCATAGTATTCACAATTCAAGTAAAAGAAGAAATAATCCTTTTGTTGCAATTAATTGTTCAGCATTACCTGAAAAATTACTTGAAAGTGAACTTTTTGGGTATGAAAAAGGAGCATTTACTGGTGCTTCTAAGGATGGCAAGAAGGGTATTTTAGAGTTAGCTCACAAAGGAACTGTCTTTTTAGATGAAATATCTGAAATGCCATATAAATTACAGTCAAGATTATTAAGAGTTTTACAGGAAAGAGAAATTATGAGATTAGGAGGAAGTGAAGTTATACCTATAGATATTCGAATAATTTCTGCAACTAACAAGAATATTAAATCTGAAGTAAAAAAAGACAAGTTTAGAAAAGACCTTTTTTATAGGTTGAATGTTTTAAATTTAAAAATTCCCCCTCTCAGAGAAAGAAAAAAAGATATGTATTTATTGGTAAAAGAAATTATAAAAAAGAAATACCCCGAATTATTAAAAGAAGAATTTATTAAAGAGATTAGTAATGAGATGAAAAAGTATAAATGGGATGGTAATATTAGACAGCTTGAAAATTTACTTACTAGAGTTTGTGTGCTTTTAAAGTTCAACAATTATAAAGTTGAGAATATCATAAATAACTTTGAGGAAATTTATAATGAAAATATTATAGAAAATTACTCTAAAAATACTAAAAATGAAAAGAAAGAAATTATTAAAACATTAAAAAATACAGGATGGAATAGAACTAAAGCTGCTAAAAAACTGAATATTAGTAGAACTACATTATGGCGTAAAATGAAAAGTTATAACATCAAATCTGAAACAATATAACAAATATTTATAACAAAATGTTTCATTCATTATAATTTTTTGGTGGATATCCTTGTGATTTCACCATTTTTTTTTGGAATAATAAATGCATTATATATAAAATAAGAAGATTAAATATTCATAATTTTAAAAAGAGGAGGAGAGCAAATGGATTTTAAAGAACCAATCAAGACTAAGTGGATTTGGGTAGTTTTAGCAATTATTATATTGTCTGGTGTTCCGTGGTATTTACCAGAAGGAACTTATAATCCAATTATTTTGGGATTTCCTTACTGGGCTTTTATTTCTATAATTTCCGCAGTTGCTTTAGCTATATTTTTAAATTATGTTATTGATAAATTTTGGAATATGGAAGTTTTAGAGAAAAAAATTGAAGAAGAGAAAGAAAAGGAGGGTAATTAATGGATCAACTGTCATTAAATTTTGTTGGTTGGCAAGGCTTTATGGTAATGGTAGTTTATGCTCTTGGTATTTTAGTAATTACTGTTTATTTTTCTTATAACAAAAAGTTAAAAGAATCGATGGGAGGATTTTATCTTGGTGATAAAGGTTTAGGAGCATTAATTTTGTTTTTTACCCTTTATGCAAGTCAGTATAGTGGAAATACAATAATTGGCTATGCCCCTAAAGCATATAGGATGGGATATGCCTGGTTTATGTCAGTGCCTTATATGATTATGGTAATAGTAGGATATTTACTATTTGCACCAAGATTGCATATAGTTTCAAAAAAGTATAATTTTGTGACTCCTACAGATTGGCTTACAAAACGATTTGATTCAAAACCTGTTTCTTTACTGGCATCAATTTTGATGATATATGCTTTAGGTAATTATCTTTTAGAACAATTAATAGCTATGGGGCACGCTGTTGATGGAATTACTGCTGGTTTTATACCGTACTATTGGGGAGTGCTTTTCCTTGTTGCTATTATGCTTATATACGAATGGTTAGGTGGTATGAAAGCAGTAGCCATTGCTGATACTATCAATGGTATTATGCTTTTAATAGGAATAATTGGATTTATTATTATGGTCACAAATTTTTTTGGGGGATTAAGTCAAGCTTCTACTAATATGATAGAAAATTTTCCGGAAAAAATTGGTGTTCCAAATATGGGGGTAAATGTAACATGGATTAGTATGTATATTTTAGTTGGTGTAGGTGCTGCAGTTTATCCACATGCTATTCAAAGAATTTATGCAGCTGAAAGTGAAAACACACTAAAAAAATCTCTCAAGAGGATGGCCTGGATGCCATTTATAACAACAGGGCTTGTATTTATTATTGGTTTAATTGGAATACAAGCTTTTCCTGGATTGGGAAAAATGGAATCAGAGAAATTAGTAGGAATGATGGCAAATAAAATTACTTCAAGATCCGCTTTCCATTATTGGTTTATGATGTTATTTTTTGCTGGAATAATTGGGGCTATAATGTCAACAGCAGATTCAGTAATATTATCTCTATCTTCTTTGATTTCTAAAGATCTTTATGGAAAATTTATTAATCCTGAGGCTAGTGAAAAGAAAAAAGTATTATGGGGCAAATTAATAGGTATTGGTATTGTTTTTCTTCTATTAATAATTGCCTGGAATCCTCCAGGAACATTATTTGAAATATTTGTTCTTAAATTTGAAGTATTAATTCAGGTTGCTCCAGCTTTTCTTTTAGGTTTATATTGGAAAAAACTAACTTCTAAATCTGTTTTAGTTGGTATGATTGCTGGTTCAGTCATAGCTGGACTAATGACATTAACTAATTTATCTGTTGGTTCTTGGCATGGAGGTACTATTGGTTTGGCAGTTAATATGTTTATATGTATAATTGGTAGTTTAATTTTTCCTGCAGATAAAGAAGAAGAGGAAAAAGCTGAAAAATTATTAGATATATCACAAATAGCTTAAACTAAAATTCAAAGGGAGGAAATGATAATGAATAAAGGTAAACTAATTAAAGAATATTTTGATAGGGGAGAGATTCTTGTGTCGCCAGGTGCTTTTGATGCAATGAGTGCCAGAATTATTGATAAGGTAGGTTTTCCCTCAGTTTATGTAACAGGCTATGGAGCTTCAGCAAATCTTTTAGGAAAACCAGATATTGGTTTATTAGGAATGAAAGAAATGGTTAACCATGTTGGACATATAAGTGATGCTGTAGAAGGTGCTGTAATTGCAGATGCAGATACTGGTTATGGAAATGCTCTGAATGTTATGAGAACTGTAAGGGAATTTGAAAAAGCTGGTGCTGATGCTATTCAGCTTGAAGACCAAACATGGCCAAAACGTTGTGGTCATATGGAAGGTAAAAGTATTATTCCTGCTAAAGAAATGGTCGGAAAAATTAAAGCAGCGGTAGATGCTAGGCGCAGTGAAGACACTTTAATAATTGCAAGAACTGATGCAATAGCAGTCGAAGGCTATGAAGAAGCAATTAAAAGAGCAAAAATGTGTCATGAAGCTGGTGCAGATATTCTTTTTGTAGAAGCACCGGAAGATAGTGATCAATTATCTGAAATACCTAAAAGTATAGAAGACGCACACTTTATGGCAAATATGATTGAGGGAGGGAAAACTCCTGTAAAAAGTTTTAATGAATTAGAAGAAATGGGTTATTCTTTAGTTATATATCCACTTTCCACACTTTATATTATGACAAAAGCTGTAAAAGATTTAATGGAAGAAATGAAATTGAATAATACTCCTCAATCAAAAGTATCAGAAATGGCTTCCTTTAGTGAATTTAATGAAATTGTAGGATTAAATGAAATACGTAAAAAAGAAGAAAAATATACTAAGATAACGTCAAATAAAATATGATAGTTACCATAAAATGTAAGTAAATAGTAATAGAGCACCACTAATTTTAATTATAATGAAAAACTTAAGAATG
>NZ_QPJN01000058.1:0-5590 GCF_003338615.1 Halanaerobium sp. DL-01 | reverse complement strand
AAGGCACCATCCATTTTGTACTATAGAAGAAGGTGCGCGACGGACTCAATGTCCTAGCAAGGCACCATCCATTTTGTACTATAGAAGAAGGTGCGTTGAACCTTGAAAAGTAAACAGCAAGCAAACGCCAATTACTTTGAGTGTAACAGCTTAAAGAAGAATAAAAGCTTATATAAGAAAGAGATATGAGCCGAACTCAAATTCTTTATATGGAGAGTTTGATCCTGGCTCAGGACGAACGCTGGCGGCGTGCTTAACACATGCAAGTCGAACGGTCTACCTCGACAGAAGCCTTCGGGCAGAAGACGAGGACTAGATAGTGGCGGACGGGTGAGTAACACGTGGATAACCTGTCCTTGAATTGAGGATAACTGGGCGAAAGTCGGGCTAATCCTGAATAAGCTGAGAGAGTGGCATCACCCAATCAGAAAAGATGCGATACGCATTGTTCAAGGAGGGATCCGCGGTGGATTAGCTAGCTGGTAAGGTAACGGCTTACCAGGGCAACAATCCATAGCTGGTCTGAGAGGACGATCAGCCACACTGGAACTGAGACACGGTCCAGACTCCTACGGGAGGCAGCAGTGGGGAATCTTCCACAATGGGCGAAAGCCTGATGGAGCAACGCCGCGTGAGTGAAGAAGGTCTTAGGATTGTAAAGCTCTGTCCTCAGGGAAGAACCGTGGATAAAGGAAATGGTATCCACCTGACGGTACCTGGGGAGGAAGCACTGGCTAACTACGTGCCAGCAGCCGCGGTAATACGTAGAGTGCAAGCGTTGTCCGGAATTATTGGGCGTAAAGGGTACGCAGGCGGATAGTAAAGTCAAATGTGAAAGGTGTCGGCTTAACCGACAGATAGCGTTTGAAACTAACTATCTTGAGTGTAACAGAGGAGAGCGGAATTCCTAGTGTAGTGGTGAAATACGTAGATATTAGGAAGAACACCAGTGGCGAAGGCGGCTCTCTGGGTTACAACTGACGCTGAGGTACGAAAGCTGGGGGAGCGAACGGGATTAGATACCCCGGTAGTCCCAGCCGTAAACGATGGATACTAGGTGTTGGAGGTTCGATTCCTTCGGTGCCGGAGTTAACGCATTAAGTATCCCGCCTGGGGATTACGATCGCAAGATTGAAACTCAAAGGAATTGACGGGGGCCCGCACAAGCGGTGGAGCATGTGGTTTAATTCGAAGCAACGCGAAGAACCTTACCGAGAATTGACATCCCGTGACCACCTATGAGAGTAGGGTTTGGCACTTAGTGCCGCACGGAGACAGGTGGTGCATGGCTGTCGTCAGCTCGTGTCGTGAGATGTTGGGTTAAGTCCCGCAACGAGCGCAACCCCTGTTCCTAGTTGCCAGCGAGTAAAGTCGGGGACTCTAGGAAGACTGCCGGTGAAAGTCGGAGGAAGGTGGGGATGACGTCAAGTCCTCATGCCCTTTATATCTCGGGCTACACACGTGCTACAATGGCTGATACAGAGGGGAGCAAAGCTGCGAAGTGGAGCAAATCCTATAAAATCAGTCCCAGTTCGGATTGCAGGCTGCAACTCGCCTGCATGAAGATGGAATCGCTAGTAATCGCAGGTCAGCATACTGCGGTGAATACGTTCCCGGGCCTTGTACACACCGCCCGTCACACCAATCGAGTTGGATGCACCAGAAGTCATCTGCGGATGCCGAAGGTGTGTCCGGCAAGAGGGGTGAAGTCGTAACAAGGTAGCCGTACCGGAAGGTGCGGCTGGATCACCTCCTTTCTAAGGAGAGAGCGTAAGCTTGCTGTTTACCTTTGAAGGTTTCATTAAGAACCTTCTTTTAAATAATATATAAAAAGAAGTAAGAGATAAGAGAGAGGAAGTAGGAACATTGTGGATAAAGATTTTATCCAACTTCAAAGTTTCAACATCCAATCTCTAAAAACAGCACATTGAAAAATACATACAGGAAGTAATAAAGATTAAGCTAGAAAGAGCTTACGGTGGATGCCTAGGTATCCAGAGTCGAAGAAGGACGTGACCGGCTGCGAAAAGCCGCGGGGAGCTGCTAAATAAGCGTAGATCCGCGGATATCCGAATGGGGCAACCCGCCAGCGAGAAGAGCTGGCATCATATATTGAAAGAAGTAGGTATATGAGGGCAAGCAGGGGAACTGAAACATCTTAGTACCCTGAGGAGAAGAAATCAAAAGAGATTCCCTAAGTAGCGGCGAGCGAAAGGGGAGGAGTCCAAACACATACAGTGTAAGACTGCAGTTGTTGCTGTATGTGGGTGAGGGATAATAAAGGGAAGAGCTGCAGAGCTTCCAGAGGTTAAAAAGAGAGCCTAGCCGAAGAGACTGGGAAGTCTAGCCATAGGAGGTAAAAGCCCTGTAGGCAAAAGGCAATCAACCTGATATTATCCGGAGTATCACGGGCCACGAGGAATCCTGTGAGAAGAAGGGAGGACCACCTTCCAAGGCTAAATACTACTGGATGACCGATAGTGAACAAGTACCGTGAGGGAAAGGTGAAAAGAACCCCGGGAGGGGAGTGAAATAGAAACTGAAACCGTAAGCTTACAACAAGTAGGAGGACTATTAGAAAGTCTGACTGCGTACTTTTTGTATCACGGACCGGCGAGTTATTGACCGTAGCGGAAGGTTAAGCCAGAAAGGTGAAGCCAGAGCGAAAGCGAGTCTTAAGAGGGCGGGAGTTATGGTTAATAGACCCGAAACCGAGTGAACTATCCATGGCCAGGATGAAGCGGGTGTAAGAGCCTGTGGAGGTCCGAACCCACTTATGTTGAAAAATGAGGGGATGAGCTGTGGATAGGGGTGAAAGGCCAATCGAACTCGGAGATAGCTGGTTCTCCTCGAAATAGCTTTAGGGCTAGCCTCAGAGTAAGGTAGATGGTTGTAGAGCACTGATTGGACAAGGGGCCCAACAAGGTTACCAAATCCATTCAAACTCCGAATGCCATTTAAAGATCTCTGGGAGTCAGACTGTGGGGGATAAGCTTCACAGTCAAGAGGGAAAGAGCCCAGACCACCAGATAAGGTCCCAAAGTATATGCTAAGTGGAAAAGGAAGTGAGATCGCACAGACAACCAGGATGTTGGCTTAGAAGCAGCCATTCATTTAAAGAGTGCGTAATAGCTCACTGGTCAAGCGGTTTTGCGCCGAAAATGTAACGGGGCTAAAGCATATCACCGAAGCTGTGGATTCTGGAGGTTGGAGGTTAGAGGTTGGAAGTTAGTTAAAGATGGTGAAAAAATGATAAAAAGCTATAAAGATTTAAAAGTATACAAAAAAAGTTATAGCCTGGCATTAGAAATACATCAACTAACTCAACATCTACCAGAGACTGAGAGATATGAATTAGGAAGTCAAATGAGAAGAGCAGCAATTTCAATACCTTTTAGAGGTTAGAAGTTAGAGGTTGGAAGTTAGAAAAACCAACTTAAACTTCAATTTCTAAAAAAGCTGAAAAACTTCTTGAAAGATATGATATATTGGGAAGACAACTTAACACCATGATAGATAAATGGTTTTGAACTTTCCAACTTCCAATTTCTAATCTCCAACTTCTAGAGTGGTAGAGGAGCATTGTGTACGGGAAGAAGCTGTACCGGAAGGAGCAGTGGACTGTACAGAAGAGAGAATGCCGGTATGAGTAACGAAAAAAGGAGTGAGAATCTCCTTCGCCGAAAGTCTAAGGATTCCTGAGGAAGGTTCGTCCGCTCAGGGTTAGCCGGGACCTAAGCCGAGGCCGAAAGGCGTAGGTGATGGATAATCGGTAGAGATTCCGATGCTGCTTTAAATTGCTGGAGCGAAGTGGTGACGCGGTAAAGAGAGTGGAGCATGCGACTGGAGGAGCATGTATAAGCTAAAGAGGTAGGATAAGGAGGGAAATCCCTTTATCCGTTAATACCTTTTAGTGATATGGAGCCAAGAGGGGTGAAGCCACAGGATAAATCGCCAAGAAAACCCACTAGTGAGATTTAAAGCACCCGTACCGCAAACCGACACAGGTAGACGGGAAGAGAATTCTAAGGCGCGCGAGAGAACCCTTGTTAAGGAACTCGGCAAAATGACCCCGTAACTTCGGGAGAAGGGGTACCCATTAGCATTAGCTAGTGGGTCGCAGTGAAAAGATCCAAGCGACTGTTTAGCAAAAACACAGGTCTCTGCTAAGTCGTAAGACGAAGTATAGGGGCTGACGCCTGCCCGGTGCTGGAAGGTCAAGGAGAAGGCTTAGTGCTAGCCACGAAGGTCTGAACCTAAGCCCCAGTAAACGGCGGCCGTAACTATAACGGTCCTAAGGTAGCGAAATTCCTTGTCGGGTAAGTTCCGACCTGCACGAATGGCGTAACGACTTGGATGCTGTCTCAACAAGGGACTCGGTGAAATTAAAATGCCTGTGAAGATGCAGGCTACCTGCGACAGGACGGAAAGACCCCGTGGAGCTTTACTGCAGCCTGATATTGGGTTTTGGTGTAGAATGTACAGGATAGGTGGGAGACAAAGAAGCTGGCATGCTAATGTCAGTGGAGTCGCTGGTGGGATACCACCCTTTCTACAGCGGGATTCTAACTGGAGGCCATAAACTGGTCACAGGACATTGTCAGGCGGGCAGTTTGACTGGGGCGGTCGCCTCCCAAAAAGTAACGGAGGCGCTCAAAGGTTCCCTCAGTGCGGATGGAAATCGCACGGAGAGTGTAAAGGCAGAAGGGAGCTTAACTGAGAGACAAACAGGTCGATCAGATACGAAAGTAGGACTTAGTGATCCGGCGGTATAGAGTGGAATTGCCGTCGCTCAACGGATAAAAGTTACCCCGGGGATAACAGGCTTATCTCCCCCAAGAGTTCACATCGACGGGGAGGTTTGGCACCTCGATGTCGGCTCATCGCATCCTGGAGCTGAAGCAGGTTCCAAGGGTTGGGCTGTTCGCCCATTAAAGCGGTACGCGAGCTGGGTTCAGAACGTCGTGAGACAGTTCGGTCCCTATCCGTCGCAGGCGCAGGATACTTGAGGAGAGCTGTCCCCAGTACGAGAGGACCGGGATGGACACACCGATGGTGTACCAGTTGTTCCGCCAGGAGCACAGCTGGGTAGCTAAGTGTGGCAAAGATAAGCGCTGAAAGCATCTAAGCGTGAAACAGACTCCAAGATAAGGTATCCCACTGTCTGGAGGTTAGAGGTTAGAAGTTAGATGGTTGGGAAGATAATTAGATTAAAAGTTGAGGCATCCAACTATTAATTTCCAGCTTCCAATCTCCAGACAGGTAAGATCCCTTAAAGAAGATAAGGTAGATAGGCCGGAGGTGGAAGTGCAGCAATGTATTAAGCTGACCGGTACTAATAGATCGAGGGCTTAATCATATATACTTTCTGTGTGTATTTTTGAATGTGTTTAAAATTTAATATTTCCGGTGGTAATTGCGGAGGGGAAACACTTGTATCCGACGGACAAGGAAGTCCTAGTGCCCTGAGGGGCACAGGATGTGCCGGGTCCGAAGGGCCCATTTCGAACACAAAAGTTAAGTCCTCAAGCGCCTATGGTACTGCACTGGTAACGGTGTGGGAGAGTAGGTCACTGCCGGATCCTTTTTT
>NZ_QPJN01000057.1:0-5665 GCF_003338615.1 Halanaerobium sp. DL-01 | reverse complement strand
GAGACGGGGCAACGACTGACGGAAAGCTGTATACGGGAGAACCGTACGTGCAGTTTGACGAGGGGTCCCAGCTGAAAGGCTGGTCCTACTCTATTACTATGTTAAGGAGGTGTAATAGTGAAAAAGACTCCATTAAATGAAACTCATAAGAAACTTGGAGCAAAAATGATTGATTTTGGCGGATGGGAAATGCCAGTAGAATACAGCAGTATAATAGAAGAACATAAGGCTGTAAGAGAAAAATGTGGTATTTTTGATGTTTCCCATATGGGAGAGATTATTGTTTCAGGAAAGAAAGCAGAAGATTCGATCCAGAGGCTGATAACAAATGATGCAGCAAAATTAAGCAGAGGTGAAATATTATATACACCAATGTGTAATGAAGAGGGAGGCATCATCGATGATTTGCTGGTGTATAAACTTGAGGACAACAAGTTTATGCTTGTCGTAAATGCCTCAAATACTGAAAAAGACTATAAATGGATAAGCAGCCATCTTCTGGAAGAAACTGCAGCAGAAAATAAGTCAGAAGATTATGCATTAATTGCACTGCAGGGACCTGAGTCCAGAAACATATTACAAAAGTTAACTAACATAAACTTAGCAGAATTAAAGTATTATAAATTCGAAATTTCAGAAGCTGCAGAAGTTGATGCTATAATCTCACGAACAGGTTATACAGGTGAACTGGGTTATGAACTCTATTTTTCTGCTTTAAAAGCAGAAAAGGTGTGGGATAGTCTGATGGAAGCAGGTGAAAATTATGGTTTAAAACCAGCCGGGCTGGGAGCTCGTAATACACTGCGCCTGGAAAAGAAAATGAATCTTTATGGTAATGATATGACAGAGAAAAATCATCCACTTGAGGCAGGACTTGGATGGACAGTTAAGCTGGATAAAGGAGACTTTATTGGGAGAGAAAAGATAAAAAAATATAAAGAAAATGGTTATCCAAATAAGCTGGCTGGATTTAAAATCACCGGTCGGGGTATAGCAAGACATGGTTATGAAGTATATGATAAAGGGAAAAAGATTGGTGTTGTTACAAGCGGCAGCTACTCACCTACTTTGGAAGAAAATATTGGACTTGCCTATCTGGACAAAACAATAATTGAAGATGGCAGAGAAATTGAGATTAAAGTGCGGAATCGTTTTGTTAAAGCAGAGATAGTTGAAGGTGCTTTTGTATAAAAGGGGATTAAGGGATTAAAGTAATTAAAACTTTTAAGGAGGAATAAGGTATGTCTGTAAAAGAAGGTTTAATTTATTCAGAAGATCATGAGTGGGTAAAAAAGGAAGGTAATACTGCAGTAATAGGAATTTCTGATTTTGCTCAGGAAGAGCTGGGGGATATTGTATTTGTAGAGCTGCCTGATGCTGGTGATGAATTCAATCAGAACGACAGTTTTGGAGTTTTAGAATCTGTTAAAGCTGTTTCCGATGTATTTGTCCCTGTTAGTGGAAAAGTAGTTGAAGTTAATGAAGAATTATTTGATAATCCAGAACTCATCAATGAAGATCCATATGGTGATGGCTGGTTAATAAAAATGGAAATGAGTGATGAATCAGAACTTGAAGAACTTCTCAGCGCAGAGGAGTATACAGAATTTATTGAGGAGGCATAATAATGGACTATGTTTCCAATACAAAATCAGAAAGAAAAAACATGCTGAAAGAGATAGGGGTTAAAGCTGTCGAAGACCTTTTTAATATGATACCAGAAGAAGTAGCTTTGGACAGACCATTAAATATTCCAGATGGAATTTCAGAGCTTGAACTGGTAAGAAAAGTTCAAAAACATGCAGCAAAAAATAAGAGCTTAGATAAATTAACCTCTTTTTTAGGTGCTGGAGCATATGATCATTATGTACCTGGTATTATTGATCATCTGATTTCTAGATCGGAATTTTATACAGCTTATACCCCCTATCAGGCAGAATTGAGTCAGGGAACTCTGGAAGCTATATATGAATATCAGAGCATGATATCAGAGCTTACAGGCCTTGATGTGACAAATGCTTCTATGCTTGATGGCGGTTCAGCTGCAGCTGAAGCTGTTGTTATGGGAGCAAGGATTTCCCGCAGGAAAAAAGTTCTGCTTCCTGAAACAGTTAATCCTGCCTACAGGGAAGTTATTAGAACATATGGCAGACATCAGGACCTTGAGTTTATAGACATTAAAACAGAAAATACAGCTGTTTTGCCTGAACTGATTGAGAAAGAGCTGGATGATGATACTGCAGTAGTAGTTGTTCAATACCCGAATTTTTTTGGCTCTATAGAAAAAATGGAAGAAATAGGTAGAATGGTTAATAATGCTAAAAAAGCCGTTTTTGTAGTAATTGCCAATCCGATTCTTCTGGGACTGCTTAAAGAACCGGCCGAATTTGGAGCAGATATAGTTGTCGGTGAGGCACAAAATCTTGGTAATGGCCTTAATTATGGTGGGCCATATCTGGGTTTTATGTCAACAAGAGATGACAGAAGTTATATACGCCAGCTGCCGGGAAGAATTGTTGGAAAAACAACTGATGTAGACGGAAAAGAAGGTTTTGTTTTGACACTTCAGACACGTGAACAGCATATTAGAAGAGAAAGAGCTACTTCCAATATCTGTACAAATGAGGCTCTTAATGCACTGATGGCTACTATTTATATGGCAGCAATGGGTAAGGATGGGCTAAAAGAAGTAGCAGAACAGTCATTTCATAAGGCTCATTATCTTGCCGAAAGAATTGATAAATTAGATGGTTATCAGGTAGTTAATAAAGACAACTTCTTTTTTGAATTTGTGGTTAAAAGTGACAGAGATTTAGAAAAAGTTAAAAATAGCCTACTGGAAGAAAATATTATAGTGGGATATGATTTAAAGGAAGCTGAGCGCGATGGTCTGCTTATCTGTGTGACAGAGAAGAGGACAAAAGAAGAAATGGATCAGTTAGTAGAAAAACTGGAGGTGGTTTAAGTGGAAGAATTATTAATTAAAGACTACAGCAGTCAAGGAAGAAAAGGATATTCACTACCACCTTTGGATGTAGAAAAATCAGATTTAGATAGTTATTATTCTGATTATATCAGAGAAGAAAGTCCTGGTCTGCCGGAAGTTAGTGAAGTAGATGTTGTAAGACATTATACTGCCCTGTCAGAACTTAACTATGGAGTTGATTCTGGAATATATCCACTTGGATCCTGTACAATGAAATACAATCCTAAAAGAAATGAAAATGTAGCTAGAGCTGCTGAACTGACGAATATTCATCCATATCAGGAGGATGAACATGTTCAGGGTTCTTTAGAAATATTATATGAATTAAAACAGTACCTTGCAGAAATTAGCGGTATGGATGAGATAACTTTACAGCCTGCATCTGGAGCTCATGGTGAACTGACAGGTATGATGATAATTCATCAGTATTTTGATAAAAAAAATGATAATAGAACTAAAGTTCTTGTACCTGACTCAGCACATGGAACAAATCCTGCCAGTGCAATGATGGCCGGGTATGATGTGGTAGAAATACCTTCAAATGAACGGGGTATGGTTGATGTAGATGATTTGAAAGAAGCAATGGATGAAAATGTTGCAGCATTAATGCTTACAAATCCAAATACACTGGGCATATTTGAGGAAGATATATTAGAAATAGCCGATATAGTGCATGATAATGGCGGTCTGCTTTATTATGATGGAGCCAACATGAATGCTGTAATGGGTTATGTAAGACCTGGTGATATGGATTTCGATGTTCTTCACTTTAATCTACATAAGACATTTTCCACTCCTCATGGTGGAGGTGGACCGGGCTCTGGTCCGGTTGGTGTTAAAGATTTTTTGGCACCATATCTGCCCAAACCTGTACTCAAAAAAGGAAAAGACAGCTATTTCTGGGATAATGATAGACCTGATTCACTGGGCAAGGTTCATGCATTTTATGGTAATTATGGAGTTATGCTGAGGGCATGGAGCTATATTATCACTATTGGAGGTAAAGGATTGAAGAAAACAACAGAAAATGCTGTTTTAAATGCCAATTATCTAAAGGCAAAGCTGATAAAAGAGTTTGAACTTCCATACGCTGCTGACAGCCTGCACGAATTTGTTCTTTCTGGAAGCAAGCAAAAAAAAGAAGGTGTATCAACTCTCAATATTGCAAAAAGACTGCTTGATTATGATCAGTATGCACCAACAATATATTTCCCTCTTGTTGTAAAAGAGGCAATGATGATAGAACCTACAGAGACAGAAGATATCCGGACATTAAATAGATTTGTCGATACAATGCTTACAATTGCCCGGGAAATAAAAGAGGATCCAGAACTGGTAAATAATGCGCCACACACAACTATTGTGCGTAAATTAGATGAAACAAAGGCGGCAAGAGAGCCAAATCTCCGCTGGTAAAATTCGCTGGTAAAATTCTTTGAACATTTTAGATAGAGAGTGGATACCACCTTCCAGATTATAGAAGTTAAGCACTAGAAAGCCTGATGGGTTTACCCGAATTTACGCCTTTCGAGAGAACGTAAGAGCTAACTTAATCTACCCTCTGGTATGCTTTAAGTAGGCAATTTTTTATGAATAAGGAATCCACGTGGGCGTGCCCGCGACGTGTCAAGAGTGTAATATTATGATTAAACTGCAGATTGATTTTGATTAAAGATAAACAAATAAATTAAGATTTAATCTGGTTAAAGTTCTCCCTTTAAGATTAATGATACAGGATTCTTAAAGGGAGCTTTTTTTTGCAGTTTTGCATATCTCTGTGATATAATATAATACTGAAGTCTAAATTAGAGTAGGTGGTAATATGAGAGAATCAGATTATATTGACAATTTACCAGCTGATAAGGCTGAAAAATACAAAAAAGCGCTCAAATTATTTGAACGCAGAAATAAAAAAGCAAAAGAAGAATTTCAAAATATTATTGAAGAACATCCTGATTTTGCTCCGGCCTACAATAAATTAGCGGTAATAGCTATTAGAGAAGATAGAATAGAAAAAGCAGAAGAATTTCTTTATAAAGCAGTTGAGATTGACAGCGAATTTGCACCGGCAATTACCAATCTTGGAAGTCTGGCCCGAAAAGCAGGAAATAACGCAAGAGCAAAGAAATTATATGAAAAAGCAGTAGAAATTGACCCAAAATATGGGCCAGCCTATAATAATTTGGGAGTTATTTATCGTGAAGATGGTGACTATGCAAATTCAATTAAGTATTTAAAAAAAGCAAGAAAATACGGCAGCTTTGTTTATGAATCTAAAAATGACAGGCCTTTTTATAAAGAACCGGGCTGTCTTACTGGACTGCTGGTATTGATTGGGTTTGGGCTGTTATTTTATCTCTGGATGTTTTAAAGTTAGCTAAAGGAGTGGTAATAGATGTCAGCAGATTATAAAACTGGAGATAGAGTGCAATTTAAAAAAACACATCCCTGTGGTGGGGATATCTGGAAGATAATAAGAGTTGGCATGGATTTTAAAGCAAAATGTGATACATGTGGCAGAATTATAATGCTGCCCAGAAAAAAGTTTGAAAAAAGTGTTAAGAAAAAACTTGATTAAAATTAAGTGATAGAAGTTATAGTCTGCTAGCAAACCTCGTGGGCTTGCCCCGAGAAAATAGCAGACGGTTTTGAATTTCAATTATTATGTTTAGCTAATAA
>NZ_QPJN01000056.1:0-6006 GCF_003338615.1 Halanaerobium sp. DL-01 | reverse complement strand
TTATTAGCTAAACATAATAATTGAAATTCAAAACCGTCTGCTATTTTCTCGGGGCAAGCCCACGAGGTTTGCTAGCAGACTATAACTTCTATCACATTTCTATTTCATTATAGTTCTGTTTTAGAACTTTGTCAAGCTATTTTCCATATTTTTTTGTTTATTTTTATTATTCGACAAATTTGGAGGTTTTCTTATGACTTTTGGTAAAAATTTAAAAAAAGCTCGAAAAAATAAAGGATTTACCCAAAAAGATTTAGCGGAAATTGTGGGAGTTAAACGTTCAACTATTGCGGGGTATGAAAGCAAAAACCAGGAACCTTCATATAAAATATTAAAGAAAATTTCCGATGCTTTAGACTGCAGTATTGATTCTTTACTTGCTCCTGATTATGATAACTATACTGCTAGTGAAAATAAGATTTCTGAAGAAATTTTAAATAATAAAGAACTTAAATCTTTGTTTAATGAAATGAGAAAAATGGATTCAAATAATATTAACTTCTATAAAAGGTTAATTAAATTTATTGAAACAGAAAAATAATTTTTATGGTTATATTTCGTGACATTTTATGTGTTAATATAGAACTTTAGCTGGAAATTCTATGTTAATTTTTTGACTGTCAGGTAGGAGATATTCTGGTTTATGAAAAGAATAAATAAAATTTCCCGTTACAAATTTTCTAGTTTTTTTTGTAGGCTTAACTACTTTTTTCTAGGATGTGAGTAAATGAATTTAGGAGAGAGAATAAAAAAGCTTCAGAAAATGAATAATTATTCTTTACGGGAATTAGCTAGTAAAGTTGGAATTTCTCATACCTTTTTAAGTGATATTGAAAACAATCGCAGTAATCCTTCATTGGAGAGATTAAAAGACATTGCAGAGGCATTAAATGTTAATGTTAGTTTTCTCCTGGGAGAAAAAGATGAAATGGATAACTGGCTGACTAATGATGATTTTATTTCATTATATTCAAGATTTCATAAAAATCCTGAATTTAAAAAAGTAATGGAAAAAATAAATAAACTGGATTCTGATCAAATAAAGGATTTAAACAAATATATAAATAAAAAGTTTGGGATTTAATATAATAAGAATTTTTTTTATTTAAATCGAAAGCCGGAGGGCTGGGCAATAATGTACCTGTATCAATATATTATTCCCCACTATGAAAGTGATGCAGAAAATAGCAGAATTGATTATCTGGAGATTAAAAAATCAGCTTATCTATTATGAAAAATAAAAAAATCTTATATTGTATATTTATTTGTTCTCTAGCTAAAATGAGTAGAGAACTTTTTTATTTGCTGATATTTTTTAAATTTTAGATATTTTTCTTCTTAAAAAACTATTAATCGACATAAAAAGATAAAAAAGTTATATATTTTTCTATAAAATGGTATTGAAAGAAAATATAATATCTGCTATAATATTAATAAAATAATGGAGGTGCTGGTAAAAATATGAAGTATAGGTACAACGTTATTTCAAATGACTTTTGGACAGATGAGAAGGTTATAAAATGGGATCTGGATACAAAACTGCTTGCTGTATATCTATTAAGCTGTCCCCACAAAATGACTGAAGGTATTTTCCGGCTTCCTAAAGAATATATTGCGGCTGATTTAGATATGGGAAAAGAACGGTTGGACAAAGCGTTTACTAAACTGTTAGAAGATGATTTTATAAAATATGATGAAGAAGCCAAGATCCTTTTTATAACAAAGTCCTTAAAATATAATGCACCAGATAATCCCAATCAGGAAAAGTCTGCAATAAAGTGGCTGGAAAGGCTGCCTAAAACTTATTTGTTAAATGAATTTATTGCAAGTGCTAAAAAGTATAAAGAGTCTTTTTTTTGAACGGTTAGTGGAACGGTTCGGGGAACCTCAAACTCTAACTCTAACTCAAGAACAAACTCAAACTCAAATAAAAAATAAATGTTCTGATTCGAAATCAGAACGAGATCAGCAGGTTGAAAATTTAAAATTCGACCGGAAATCAATGCCCTTCAAAACAGCAGTTATGTTTATCGATCTGATTTTAGAAAATAATCCTCGTGCAAGAACACCAAAAAAAGATCCGGCTGATAAAAAAATGGCTGACTGGTGTACAGAGCTGGAAAGACTTCACCGACTTGGTCCTGTTGGAGCAGTTGAAAATGAGAACAAGGGCTACAGCTGGAAAGAAATCTGGAATATTATCAACTTCTGTCAGCAGGATGATTTCTGGAAAACAAATATTTTGAGTCCAGGGAAGCTGCGCAAGCAGATCATTAAGCTTGAAAACAAGATGAAAAGAGCTGAAAATTTCAAAAAAGATGAGGAAATCAGCATTCTTCAGGCTGTTTATGCTGGTGCCAAAAAAGAAGAGGAGGGAAGTTGAGATGAAAAAAACAAATGTTGTAAAGCTTTTGACCTTTTTAAGCCACGCCTATGCTCAAAGGATGAAATTTCCACTTAAAGGGCAGAAGCAGACAGAGATGATGGTTGAAGTGTGGCATGAATTTCTGGAAAGATATGAAGACAGATTAATTTTAACTGCAGCTAAAAAGTTGGCTGTAAATAATTCAGACTGGCCTCCCAGTGTTGGAGCTATTGTTAAAGAAGCTGAAGATATTGTAACTCCTGCTGAAGATAAAATAACAGGTGATGAGGCATGGAAATTGGTGCTTAAAGCAGTAAGAAAGTACGGCTATTACAAGCCGGATGAAGGGATGAATTCTCTGCCGGAAAAAGTACAAGAAGCTGTTAAGAATTTTGGAGGATTTAGAGCTATCTGCCACAGTAAAGCTAATAGTTCTTATGTCAGAAAACAATTTGTTGAAATTTATGACAGCATTGCAGAAAGGTACAGGAAATATAATTATCTGCCAGAATCTGTAAAAGAAAATTTAAAAAAGTTAAATGATGACTGTGATCAGAATTACCTTGAATAAAAACCTGTTCCATCAGATAGTTTTTAGGAGGATTAAATGTGTCCCAAAATTATCATTACTCAAGAAAATATTTAATAAAAAAATATGTTGAAAAAGCAGAAAAAATTAAAGATATTCCATCAGTAAAAAACATAGAAAAAGATCCGGATATGCCTTCATATCGTACATATAAGAGAAGATTTGGTGATTTGGATAAAGTTAAAGAACTGAAAAAAGTAAGAGATAGATTTAAAAATAAGAATAAAATTGATAAGCTAATTTGTGAATTTTGTGTTAAAAATCCAAGGAATTGTGATAGAGATGTGGAGGAGTGTAAAAAAGAAGCAGATTTATTTTTGGAATTTCAAAATGATAAATAATCTTTTCAGCATTAAAAAACTCCCCCATCATGAGGGAGTTCCCTTTTTAGTTAAAATTTTTATATTTGCTGATATCTTTTAGTTTATTTTCGTGCTGCAGATTTGTTACCATAATTAGTGTATCAATTGAATTTTTTAATTCTTTGATAAGTGGTTCAAATCTTAATAGAAGATATACAGAAAGAACCATCGGAAAACCATAAGTGCTGACAAGTTTAAATATTTCTTCCACCTGATCACCCCTAAACTTATGTTTGATTTAAGGATATCAGTAAGAACGGTATTTTTCAACCAGGTATATGGACATTTAAAGCTGATATACAACTGTTTGCGGCAGTATGGCGGCACAGCAGGGCGTTAAACCTTATTTATTATTTGAAAATCTAAAGCAAAAAATAATTAATATTACACCAACTTTTTTTCATTCTAATATAAATTCACTTAGGTTTAGTATACAATAAATATAAAGTAACTATTTTAGTTTTAAATAAATCTCATCAAGTTTATCAATGGTATCTTTTAATTCAGATTCATAGTCTTTAAGAATATAATTTAAATTATCAAATTCAGGATAATAATAATCAAATACGTTTTCCAGGAGATGCAGCATATCATCCAGCTGCTTTTCAATAGAATTATTATTTTCTATGCTGTATGATATATCCTCTATATCAGTAAAGTAATTCGGTAATTTTTTTGTAAGTATATCTTCCAGATCCTGCATTTCCTGTTTTACTATGCTTAGTTCCCCATTTGCCAGTTTGTACTGCAGTTTATCTCTTATTTGATATAAGCTTAGTTGAATATCTTTAAGAAGCTTTACATTGGTCAATCTGCTTTTCTTAGCAGTATTATGGCGTAATTCTCTAAAATATACCAGCAGTCCAAAGAAAATGATTATAATTATCATAAAAGATTGGGTTGTTGTTATTTTTGTTAAAAGAAATGCTGCAAGGCCAAAGACAAAACTTATAATATACAAAATATGCCTGCTCTGTTCTTCGCTCATACCGGATTCCAATAATATATGATGCAGCATTCTGGTCCTTAACTGGTTTAATTTGAAATCTTTTTTAAATATAATCTGGTAGAAGGCTATTATACCATTTATAATCGGTATACCGAGCAAAATAACCGGCAAAAATAAAGAAATAAAGGTAATACTCTTAACTGCTCCCAGAATTGATATTAAGGCAAGTACAGCTCCTGTAAACATACTTCCGGAATTGCCAAGCTGCCAGCTGCCATATCTCCTGTGCAAAAGTTTTATTATAACAAGACCTATTAACAGCATTGCTGCAAAAACAACTGTTAAAAACCTGCCCATATCCCAGGCTATAATCATAATAAATAGTGAAGAAATAATTGCAGTTCCTGAAGCAAGACCTTTAAGAGCATCAAGTAAATTGACAAGATTTATCATAGATAAAATCCATAATATTGTTACAGGGAAACTCAATTCCTCAAAATATATAAATCCTTCAAAGGGATTTGTAACATAATTAACCCTTATACCAAAAATTACTAAATATAAAACAGCAGCAAATTGAAGAAATAATTTGCTTTTCACACTTAAATCTTTATAATCATCTATTAAACCTACTATATAAATTAAAAATAAACCAAAAAGCAGGTGGTAATTGGAAGATTCTCCCGCTCTGAGTAGAAAAAAACCGATCATAAATATTATAAAAACCAGTAAGCCACCATATGGGTAATTATTGCTTTCTCTTTTTTTATTAAACTCCATAAATATCACCTTTAATTGTTTTCAAAATTTTCTTCAACTTTTTCCTCTTTATTTTCTTTCTGGTGTTCAAATATATCTTCTCTCTTTAGGACCTTAATTCCTGTTTTTAAGATTATATTTAAATCTATAAGTAATGAATGATTTTCCAGGTAATATTTATCGAGTTCTACTTTTTCATCAATATCGACATGATCTCTCCCATTTATCTGCGCATAACCTGTTACTCCAGGCTTAAGTTTGTATATACCATTTTCTTTTCTCTTTTCTATTAATTCTTCTTCAGTTAAAATTACAGGTCTTGGCCCAACTAAACTCATTTCTCCTTTAATTATATTGAAAAGCTGTGGTAGTTCATCAAGACTTGTTACCCTCAGCCAGTATCCTATTTTTGTTATGTAGCTGTCTCTATCATCCAGTTCATGGCTTGCTTTGTTTTTTGGTGTTTCTTTGTACATCGTGCGGAATTTGTAAACTATAAAAGGTTCTCCATGCTGTCCCATTCGTTTTTGTCTGAATAGAGCTTTTCCATGAGAATCTACTTTTATTGCAATAGCTATAATTAAAAGCAGTGGAGATAATATTATAGTTAAAATTATAGCAAATATAAAATCAAATATTCTTTTTAACATACAAATAACCTCTCCCGGCAAGAAATTAGATACATGTCTATTATACTTGATATACAGGAAAGATTCAATTTAAACAACAAAATGTCAGAAATTCTCTAAAAGCTTTACTTTTTTTTTAAAATTCTCGTTTTTGTTTCCGATTCACTTAATTCAGCCCCTTATTCGAAAAAATATTTTTATATCTTTATTCCATTTGGAGTTTTTTGCTTTGTACAGTTTTTTCTTAAAAAAGAATAAAAAATCTGCAGTAAATATCTCCAATAATAATTAAAACTTTTCATCTCAGTCACATAAACATTTTTGGCAGTTCTTTTCCATTAATTTACTTCAAA
>NZ_QPJN01000055.1:0-6064 GCF_003338615.1 Halanaerobium sp. DL-01 | reverse complement strand
TCACACCCGAATTGAGTTTTAGATAAATCTAAAAATTTCGTTGATGACTAAAGCCCCCTTTTTGCAGCTTGAAAATAAATTTTGGGGAAACTCCTGGCAATATTTAAGGAGTTTCTCAAACTCTATGTGTATCAATGCTTCCACCTGATAAAAAGCCTCAACCCCTTAATTCCCTGTCAAGCTAATTTATCTTTAAATTTCTGTCTGAATTTCGACAGTTTAGGATTAATAACCACCTGACAGTAACTCTGAAAAGAATTCTTTTCATAATAATTATGGTGATATTGTTCTGCCGGATAAAATATTTCAAATTCATTTATTTCTGTCACAATTGGATCAGACCAGATTTCTTCTTTTTCAATTTCAGAAATAATTCTTTCTGTTATATTTTTCTGTTCCAAATTATGATAAAATACTGCTGAACGATACTGTGAACCTATATCAGCACCCTGCCTGTTTAGCGTAGTAGGATTATGAACACTAAAAAACACCTCTAAAAGTTCTTTAAATTCTATTTCCTGAGGATTATATTTTATCTGTACAGCCTCTGCATGTCCTGTATTACCAGAACTTACTTCTTTATATGTTGGAAATTCTTTTTCACCACCAGTATAACCTGGAGTTACTTTTTTAACACCTTTTAGACTTTTAAATATTGGTTCTAAACACCAAAAACAACCACCAGCTAGTGTTGCTAATTCAGTATTATTAAACATTATAATCACCTCAAAAGGATTATAATTGATTTTTTTGATTTTTTCTGTAAGCTGTTTTTCATTTTAAGAATTTATTATCAGGATAACTGCAGTGTATATCATCAAAAGAAATAATAAACATTTTTAAACTTCCTAAATTTTTATTTTAAGAAGTTTATTGATAAAAAATATATATTATATCAAAAAAAGGGAGGAATTTTATTCTCTCCCAAATGTATTTACATTATAATACCTTAAATTAGAATATATTTATTTTTTAATCTACAAGTTGAGGCTTCAATAGTCTCAGCATAATAGCTGTAATAATAACTCCAGCTGCTATAGCTAAAACATAAAAACCAAGATTTGTTACCACATTAGGAATTGGAAGCACAAAAATACCACCATGTGGAGCTTTTAGAGAAGCTCCAAAAAGCATTGACAGTACTCCAGTTACTGCAGATCCTGTCATGATAGAAGGAATTACCCGCAGTGGATCTGCTGCTGCAAAAGGAATAGCTCCCTCAGTTATAAAAGAAATTCCCATTACCCAGGCAGCCTTACCTGCTTCAATCTCTTGCTGAGTAAATCTCTTTTTAAATAATAATGTTGCAAGAGCAAGACCCAGTGGAGGTGTCATTCCTGCAGCCATTATAGCTGCCATCGGTTCATATATTTGTGAACCCAGCAGCCCAACTCCGAAAGTATATGCAGCTTTATTAACAGGACCTCCCATATCAAATGCCATCATTGCACCAAGTATTAAACCAAGAATAACTGCATTACTTCCACTCATACCCTGAAGCCAGCCTTCCAATCCTGTCATAATTGCTTCTACTGGAGGTCCAATAAGATAAATCATCAAAAGACCAACGGTTAAACTGGATAAAAGCGGAAGTACAAGAACAGGCATTAATCCCTGCAGACTTTTGGGGAGTTTTATTACATTTTTAAGCCACTGTGTTAAATATCCGGCCATAAAACCAGCAATAATACCACCAAGAAAACCTGATCCTAAACTGTTTGCCAGCATACCACCTATCATACCAGGAGCTATACCAGGTCTATCAGCTATAGAATATGCAATATAACCGGCTAAAATTGGAACCATTAAAGCAAATGCTGTTCCACCACCTATCTGCATAAGTGCGGCAGCAAGTGTTCCCTCCTGCTCAGCTGCATTTATTCCAAATACAAAGGAGAGTGCTATTGATAAACCTCCAGCAACAACAAAGGGAAGCATAAAGGATACACCTGTCATTAAATGTTTATATGCCCCTCTTCTTTCAGTTTTTCTTTTGCTTTTTTCTTCACTCACTTTATTATACAAATCTGAATTGTCTTCCTCAATTTTCTTATCTTTATTTTCTTCTGCACCTTTTAGTGCTCGCTTGATAAGTGATTCTGCATCATCTATTGCATCACCAACAGAAACATTTACAACGTATTTTCCAGAAAATCTATCCATCTCAACATTCGTATCAGCGGCAATTATAACAGCATCTGCTTCAGAAATATCTTTTTCGCTTAATTCATTTTCTACACCTACTGAACCTTGAGTTTCAACCTTTATCTCAACATTATCCATCTTTTTGGCAGCTTCAATTAATGATTCAGCAGCCATATATGTGTGTGCAATACCAGTTGGACAGGACGTAGTTGCAACAATTTTTTTCATAAATAATAACCCCCTTATGTCTTATATAATAACTTTAATAAAATTTTTAATTATTTTCTAAAATATCCAGAATATCTTCTGGGCTTTTTGCTTCCATAAGACTTTCTCTAAAATCATCATGAACCAGTTTTCTAGATAACTGTGCCAGAAGTTTTAAATGCTGATCATGCGATTCTTCTGGAACAACAATTAAAAAAAATAAATAGGTTGGTTTTTCATCCATCGATCCATAATCAATTCCATCTTTTGACCTGCCAAAAGCAACTGTCGGTTTTTTTACAGCAGAACTTTTAACATGTGGAATAGCTACACCCTTACCTACACCTGTAGTTCCTTTAGCTTCTCTATCTAATGCCTTTTTATACACCTCTTCACTATCAGTAATTAAATCATTATCTGCCACAATATTTATCAATTCTTTAATTACTTCATTTTTTTTACTGCTCTCTAGATTCATTTTAATAAGACTAGTATTTATAAATTCCTTTACCTCCATTTTAAAAACTCCTCTCTAATTTTATTTAAGCTTTTCCACCTTTATTTTGCTTATTGTATCTTCAATATTTTTTTCGCTTATTTCAGAAATTTTTCCTTTTTCTACAAAAGTTGTTGCAAGTGCCGAAGAATAGATTCCCATATCTTTTAAGCTAACTTCTTCTCTAATTTTTTTTGCCAGACCTGCTACCATAGTATCTCCTGCTCCTATAGTTGTCTGCTCAACTTTTACAGCTGGTGTATAAAACCTGTAGGCTTCTTCTTCTGAAGCTATATATGACCCATTACTTCCAAGTGATACCATAATGATTTTTATCCCTTTATTTAATATATATTTTGAAGCTTCTAATAAATCAATATTATTTTCTATTTCACTCCCTGTTAAATTTTTCAATTCTTCTAAATTTGGTTTAATTAAATATGGCTTTTCTTTAATTCCTGCTGCTAAAGGCCTTCCTGAACTATCAAAAATAACTTTACTATTATTATCATTTGCAATTTTTATTAATTCTGCATAAGTATTCTCATCAGCTCCATCTGGTAAGCTACCTGATAAAATTAAAACTTTATTTTTTTTAAGATATTTTTTTAAATTATTTTTAAATGATTCCAGATCTTCTGGATCAATTTGACCATTTTCATTTATTTCTGTTTCTCTATTTTTATTTTTCTCTTTAATTTTTAAATTTTGCCTTGTATTGTGTTCAGACCAGATAAAATCTGCTCTAACTCTATTTTTTTCGAGTATACTATTAATTAAACTTCCATTATTTCCTCCAACTATTCCAAGTGCTATAGATTCTTCCTCCAATTTAGTGAGCACTTCTGCTACATTAATACCTTTTCCTCCTGCCAGATCATGTACTTCTTTAACCCTATTTAAACTGCCTAATTTTAATTCATCAATAATAATTACGCGATCCATAGCAGGGTTTAAAGTAACTGTTAAAATCATTGACTCCACCTCCTTACTTATGTATTGTATCTTTTGTTTTAATAACTTCTACTCCCAGTTTATTTAATATTTTTTCTTTTTTTTCATCAATGATATCCGAAATTATAAAATCTAAATCTTCAGTTTTTATAAACCTACTGAAATATACTTCTCCCCATTTTGAACTATCAAAAACTAGATATTTTTCCTGTGCTGAATCTAAAGCTATACTTTTTATTTTACTTTCATTTATATCTGGAGTTGTTCCACCATCTTTTATTGTAAATCCATTGCTGCCTATAAAAGCTTTATCTACTCTGATATTTTTGAGAAAACTTTCTGCCATAGGTCCTATCATTGCTTCTGTCTTCCATTTAAAATTGCCTCCAACTACAACAAGTTCACAGTTCAATTTTAATTCATTTATTCTATTAACTATATGTAGTGCATGGGTAACAATAGTTATTTTTTCTTTTTTAGTCAAAAATTCTATTATCTGTCTTGTAGTTGTACCTGCATCTAAAAAAATAGTGTCCCCTGGTTGAATTATTTCCGCTGCTTTTTTCCCAATTGAAATTTTTTCATTTATAAATTTATCTTCTTTTTCTTTAAAAGAAGGTTCTAATCTACTGCTCCCACTTAAAATTGCCCCACCATGAGTTCTTCTCAAAAATCCTTCTTTTTCAAGACTTGTTAAATCTCTTCTAATTGTTGCACATGAAACATCAAATTTATTGCTGAGTTCTTTAACACTTGCTCTTTTTTCTTTCTGCAGCATATTAACTATTTTCCTCTTTCTTTCTTCTGCAAACATTAAAAACCCTCATTTCTATTGTTCTATTGTTTATTTATTTTCAGTATTACTGTTTATTTATTTTTATTTATGCTTGTTTTTGCTTAATTATAATTATATATTATTCGTTTGTGATTGTCAAATGAATTTTCAAAATATTTTTGATTATTTTAGTCTTATAGTTTGATATTATAATTCTTAGACTCTTAAAAAATACTTCTAAAAATAGAGTTGTCTAATTGATTTTTAAAGATAAGAACAAAATATCCTTATGTCCCTTCGGACTGACCCTCCCTAAATTTGTAGGATACTGATCTAAATTATATAAAAATTCAGGAGGTGCCCAAAATGGGAAAAAAGAAATTGCTAATGATGTCGGGAATTATGAATCCATAAATTTTATTCATAACAAAACATCTGGTATAATTTTCGAGACATTAAAAAATCCCATCCTAAGATAAAACTTAGAATGGGAAATAAATTAAATTATTTTACATAATCAAGAACAACTAACTTTTTATTTTTTACATCTGATAAATTAAATTCAGCACTATCGATAAACTGAACATCTTCTTTATTAAATTTATTTGTAAAATCTTCGACGCCAGTGATTGGAAAATCGAGCTCTGCTGTTTTATAATGCATTGGGATTACTATCTCTGGATCAATTTTTTTAGTTATTTCATAAGCCTGATCAGCATCAATAGTATAATATCCTCCCACAGGTATCAACAAAACATCACAAGTTTTAAGTTTATTTAAATCTTCATTGTTTAAAGGATGGCCAATGTCCCCCATGTGGCAGACAGTTTTATCTGCAAATTCAATTATAAAAATTAAACTTTCTCCTCTATCTTTGCCTTCATTATCATCATGATATGTCTCAACTGCTTTTATAGATACTTTATCATTTTTGAAACCAGATTTTTTATCAACAATTTCAAAATCCCCATCAACCCTATCGACCGCATTGTGATCAAAATGTTGATGACTTACAGTTACAATATCAGGCTTATCTGTCATTTTTTTGTAAGGCAAACTATCATCATATGGATCAGTAAGAATTTTAATACCATCATTTTCAATTAAAAAACAGGAATGTCCCCACCATTTGATCTTCATAATATCCCTCCTATTTTATATTTCAATACAATACAAAGAACCAAGAAAAAAATAATTTTAAAGTAATATTTAATTACTTTAAAATTAGGCACTATTCATTCGTGAGGGCAAGCCCGTCAGGTTTTATAGTACCTAACTTCTATAAATTATATTATTATTATACAATATTAATTATACAATATCAAAAAAGTTATAGACAATTTAAGACAATTTGTTAAATAATATTAAATAAAAAAAGACCAATAAAGGTCTTAAAATAAAAATGGCTCCCCGAGCAAGACTCGAACTTGCGACTCGATGGTTAACAGCCATCTGCTCTACCAACTGAGCTATCGGGGAACAAAAAA
>NZ_QPJN01000054.1:0-6603 GCF_003338615.1 Halanaerobium sp. DL-01 | reverse complement strand
TTAATTGGCTCACCGTTTTCTTTAGCTTCAGCCAGAAGTTCCTGGTAATCAGGATAATTGGGTTCAATATCAGGTAGTGGATCATCAAAACTGTTGAATTTGGTATAACTGTCATCGAATTTTTCTTTGGGTTCAAAGTCAACGTGAAAAAGTGCTGCAAAATAGATGTAGACAGTAACAATAATTTTCATGAGAGATTCAAGCAGGGAATTAGGTATTTTTCGAGAAATCATAACTTAGGATCCCTTCCTTTCTGGGTTAGTAAGTTGTGGTTCTCTTAATTACTATTTACGAGCTCAGGGGGAGGGATTCCTGCATTTTATACAGATTCCTAACCTGACAACTATGATAACTATTAATATTTTTAAAAAAACATTTAGATTTGACGTAACGAATAAAACTAAAGGAGGAAATAAAAATGAAAATTAAGGATAAACTTTCAGTAAATAATGAAAAATTTAATCAGGGAGCAGAGGATTTTGAAATCTGGTTTAAAAATAATAAAAATCTTTTCATGAGTGAATTTAAGGCTTTAGAAAAAATGGTTTCAGATCCAGAAAATTGTATTAGTATAGGAGTGGGGAATGGACTTTTTGCAGTGAAATTGGGAATTAAAAAAGGTGTTGAACCTTCAAAAGGCATGGCAGATCTTGCTAGAGCAAAGGGAATTGAGGTTCTTGAAGCAGAGCAGAAGAGCTAATAGAAATTATGGAGGAAGTAGGTTTTAAGAATCTAAAATTCATTCAGACACTAACCAAGCATCCCAAATATGCAAATGATTTCGTTGAAGAAGCAGTAGAAGGATATAAAAAAGGGGATTATGTGGTCATTAAGGGGGTTAAATAAATTGCAGTTCAAAAGTCTTGTTGAAGAAACAAAAGATAATTGGAAGAAAGTAATTGAGCATCAATTTGTTAAGCAGATTTTTGCAGGTGATCTGGCTGAAGATATTTTTAAGTTTTATTTAAAACAGGATTATTATTACCTAAATCAATCAATGCGAAATATGGCTGTCTTAATATCTAAACAGCAGGATGTTAAAGCAAAGCAGCGGTTGATCGAAGTTATTTATAGTGAAGCAAATGTTGAGTTTGCGGAATTTGAAAAACTGCTTGATTTTTATAATATTGATGCAGATCAATATGAGAAATTCAAGTTAAGTTATGCAAACATTTCTTATTCTAATTATCTGCTTGCTGTCAGTTCGCAAAATACTTTTGCTGAAGGATTGGCAGCTCTTATTCCCTGTTACTGGCTTTATTTAAAAATAGCTGAAAAACATGCTGATAAATTAAAGACAAATCAAAATGGAATCTATAAAAATTGGGCAGCAGTATTTAAAAGAGATGAATTTAGAGAGATGGTTGAAGATTTAATTATTCTTCTAGAAGCAGAATTAACTGAAGATAATTATGAACTGCTCAAATATCACTTTAATAATTCAATTAAATTTGAATATCATTTTTTTGATGATGTATACCACAAAAAATCATGGGAAATTTGATTGAAATAACAATTGCAAAATCTTGACAACAATGATAATGTATAAATAAGCAAATATTAAAATAATTAAATATAATTTAATTTTATTATTCATCTATCATGTATTTATGGCAGATATATATATTATCATTTTAAGGAAGGTGATATCCAGATTGGATTTTTTAGTAAACAACCCACAGTTTTGGAGAACTAATGGTGCAGGTGAAGAACTTCCGGAAAATTTAGAAGTTGAACTGAAAGATGGTAAATTAAAAATACCTGTAAAAGTAAAAGAAAAACTTGGTCTTGATGAGGATACTGCTGTTAAAATTAAGCTTGGTGCAAAAGGTTTTTATTTAGAGAGAAGTGACCCTCTTTTGACTAAGGTCTATATTGAGCCGACAAGTGACTGTAATTTGAACTGTAAGACATGTGTAAGGCACTCCTGGGATGAAGAAATGGGTCATATGGATTTTGATGTCTATAAAAAACTTATTGATGAGTTAAAAGAGTTCAAGCATTTAGAGAAAATTGCATTCTGGGGAATTGGTGAGCCAACTTATCATCCTGAGATTGCTGAGATGATTGCATTAGCCTCAGAACTGGGTGTCAAAACTCAGATGATTACTAATGCTCTACTTTTAGATGAAAAGAAAGTAAATGCTGTCTTAGATGCTGGGTTGGATAGTATAGTTGTTTCAGTTGATGGAACTTCACCTGACACAATGGCAGATATTCGCTCTGGTGCGGATCTGGCCCGGGTTATTGAAAATGTTAAAAGATTTCGCAGCTTAAGAGATAAGAAAAAGCTCGAAACAGAAATTGGTATTGAGTATGTGATTATGAAATCAAATGTTGATGAGCTTAAAGAACTGCGTAAATTAGCTTATGATCTCGGAGCTTCTTTTATCTTTTTGACAAATTTGCTGCCTTATACAGAGTCGATGACTGATGAAATTCTCTATTCATTTTCGATAAGCCGTTCTCAACCTGAAAAAAGAACACATCACAGACCTGAAATATATCTACCTCCTACTGATTTGAGAGAAGATATTATTAAAGATATTGCTGCTATTGGTGGGAAATCAAGTAATATTAGTACTACACAGGTGCCTTTCAATCCACATCAAGGTTACTGTAAATTTGTAGAAGATGGGTCGATTGCGGTTAACTGGCGCGGAGAAATCAGTCCCTGTATTGCTTTAATGCACAGCTATGACCTTTATATTAGAGAAAGAAAAAAGCATATTAATAAATATGTTTTAGGAGATATTGGGGAAGAAGATTTAAATTCAATCTGGTATAGTGATGAATTTAAAAAATTCAGAAAAGATGTAAAGAAATTTCCTTTTTCCGATTGTACTCAATGTTCTGGATGTGAGATGTCAAAGGAAAACGAAGAAGATTGTCATGGAAATGAATTCCCGGTCTGTGGAGACTGTTTATGGGCCAGAGGAGTTATTCAATGTCCCTAAATTTATAACTTAAATTTATATTCAATATAAGTTTAGGTTTTAATAAATAAAATATTCACAAAAATATAAATTTTTCTAAAAATTAAGAAGGATTTTGGCTTTTGATATTTAATAAGTATAATATACCTTCGAGTTATTTTGCCTAAAGAATTTTTCCACGGCATTTTAACCGCTGGGTTGATAAAGAAATGAATCAGCCTCCCGTGCTTGGAAAGAAGAGTAAATCTAAGGAGGTATAACATCAATGGGTAAAATTTATGAGTACAATGTTTTAAGAGTTGATCTTACAAATGAGGAGATCAAAAGAGAGAAAATTGCTGGAGAGAAAGTTAAGAATTTTTTAGGTGGTCGTGGACTTGGATCAAAAATTCTTTATGATGAAATAGATCCTACTATCGATGCTTTTAGTCCTGAAAACAAATTAATCTATGCAGCAGGATTATTAACAGGAACAGCTGCTTCAACAGGCGGCCGTTATATGGTTATTACAAAAGGACCTCTGACAGGTACAATTGCAAGCAGTAACTCTGGTGGATTTTTTGGTGCAGAATTAAGATTTAGCGGAAATGATATTATAATTTTTGAAGGTAAAGCAGAAAAGCCGGTTTACCTTTCTTTAAAAGGAGATAAGGCTGAACTTAAAGATGCTTCTCATCTATGGGGTAAAGGAGTTTATGAAACAACAGATGTATTGATAGAAGAATTTGGCGATGAAAAAGCAAGGGTTAGCTGTATTGGGCCTGCTGGAGAAAACCTCGTTAAGTTTGCTTCTATAATGAATGAAAAAGACCGTGCTGCTGGTAGAACGGGTGTAGGTGCAGTAATGGGTTCTAAAAATTTGAAAGCTGTTGTTGTTAAAGCTGAAGAAAAGCAGGTTGAGTACTTTAAAGATGAAATGATGAAAGTTGTAAGAAAACAAACTAAAACATTGAAAGAGCATGGAGTAACTGGAGAAGGCCTTCCTGCTCTAGGTACAAAAGTTCTTGACAATATTATTAACTCACATGGTGCTTATCCTAGAAATAACTTCCAGTATGCTACATTTGATAAAGTTGATGAAGTATCTGGAGAAGCCTTAGTTGAAAAAGGTTACCTGCAGGGTAACAAAGGATGTTATGGCTGTCCTATCCGCTGTGGTAGAGATACTAAACTGCCTAATGGTCAACAGGGTGAAGGTCCTGAATATGAAACAGGCTGGGCTTTTGGTGCTCAATGTGGTGTAAGTGACTTAAATGCTATTGTACAGGCTAACTTCCTCTGTAATGATCTTGGTATGGATACAATTTCTGCAGGTGTAACAATTGGCTGTGCTATGGAATTATATGAAAAAGGTTATGTAGATAAAGAAGAATTTGAAAATGGTCCAGAATTGACATTTGGCTCTTCAGAATCGGTAACTTATTATACAAGACAGATGGCTCTTCGTGAAGGATTTGGAGATCAGATGGCTGAAGGTTCTTATAGATTAGCTGAAGCTAAAGGTAATGCAGAGTTATCAATGAGTGTTAAAAAACAGGAATTACCTGCTTATGATCCGCGTGGAGTTCAGGGCCATGGATTAAACTATGTTACTTCTAACCGTGGTGGATGTCATGTTAGAGGTTATATGATTTCTCCTGAAGTACTTGGTGTACCAGAAAAATTAGATCCTCAAGAACTAAAAGGTAAGCCGGAATGGGTTAAGTTATACCAGGATCTAACAGCTGTTATTGATTCAATCGGAATGTGTCTCTTTACTTCATTTGCTCTTGGTTTAGAAGACTATGCTGAAATTGTCAATGCAGGTACAGAGTTTGACTTTACTCCTGAAGAAATACTAGAAAATGGTGAAAGAATCTATAACTTAGAACGTCAGTTTAATCTAGAAGCAGGAATCACACCTGCAGAAGATAGATTACCTGACCGTTTTGATGACCCTCTACCAGATGGAACATTTAGAGGTATTAGTACTAAATATAGAGAGATTCTGCCTGAGTATTATGAATTGCGCGGTTGGCAGGAAGATGGCTATATTAGTGATCAAAAATTAAGTGAGATGGGATTGAAGTAAATGTCAATTAAAGTTAAGTTCTATTCTTTATTTAAAATAAACTTAAAAAGTTCAGGAAAAGAATATCAAATAGATGATGAAATCACCGTCACAGATTTGATTTCTATGCTGGACGATGATTATGATGGATATTTTAGTCATAAATTATTGGATGCCGGGGAAATTGCTCCCGGCTCCATCATTTTAATTAATGGAGAGAATGTTATTCATATTGATGGCCTTGACTCAAAAATAAGGGATGGAGATACAATTACATTATTTCCTCCATCAGCAGGTGGTTAGATGAAAGATTATCTAAAAAGACAGCTGGGATTATTTTCTAAAGATGAAAGAGAACTGATTTCTGATTTAAATGTTATGGTAGCTGGTGCAGGTGGACTTGGTACTAATCAAGCCATTCAACTGCAGAGAATCGGAATTAATAAGATCTATCTTTATGATTATGACCAGGTTGAAATATCTAATTTAAATCGCCAGCTCTGCTATGGCAGAGAAGATATCGGCAGATATAAAGTTGAAGCTTCACTTGAATTTCTGCAGAGTTTTAATCTTGAGACAGAGATTATTCCTAAACAGGAAAAGATAACTGAAGAAACTAAATTACCTGCAGATATTGATATAATTTTTGATGCTCTGGATAATTTCGAGACACGTTTTATCTTAGAAGATTTAGCTAAAAAAAATAATTTAGCTTTGATTCATGCTGGTGTTGAAGGGTTTTTTGCTCAGCTGATGCTTATACTCCCGGAGAGTAAGACTTCTCTTAAAGATATTTTCGCTGGAGCTCAAAAAGGTGATGTGCCAGATGTTTTTTCACCAGCTGTAACAATTACAGCAGCATTTCAAGTAATTGAGGCTTTGAAATATCTTTTAGATAGAAAAGAAGCTCTTGAACATGAAATTCTCCATATTGATATGATTAATAATGAAATTGACAGAATCCAATTATAATCTTGATTTTAAGAATAATTAAGTTTAAAATATAGATAATGATGTTTATAAGCCCTGCTTTGACAGAGGGCTTTATTTAATGCTTAAGAAAAATAAAATCGAATTATATTATTAGTCAGCAGCAGTGCTGATTGAAGATAACGTCAAATAAAATATGATAGTTACCATAAAATGTAAGCAAATAGTAATAGATCACCACTAATTTTAATTATAATGAAAATGATAGAAAAGTCAAAAGTTTGAAGTTGTAAATAATTCTAAAAAATGGTATTTGGTAATTATAAATATCCAAAAGAATTTAATCTACTTTTTCAAAAAGTTATCTAGTTACTGATCAGTTTTGCTGATCCACTTGATAAGTTGAGCCCAGGATTCAATAGGCTGACCTCTTGAGCCCTCTACTATCAGTGGTGGTTTATCATCAAAAGAACTATGAGGTTTTAAATAGTTGAAATAAAGCTGATATAAGGTTATATGAGCAAGAGCACCATCAAAAGAGCTAAAGCTTTTATGCCGTTTGTAATGAGCTTTATAAGTACCGAAAAACCTTTCGATGATGTTTTTATAGGGTCTGTAGATTTCATCGGAATTATCATCGTCAGTAAAAAGACCTTTGACCTGTCTGTGGTCTACATCGGTCTTCAA
>NZ_QPJN01000053.1:0-7804 GCF_003338615.1 Halanaerobium sp. DL-01 | reverse complement strand
ATTTCAGTAAATGGTCCTTCTTTTAAAGCACTATCTGGTATTTCAATCTCGTTTTCTTTCAGATAACCTGGAGAAACTGCTTTGAAATCTCTGCCGTCAATTTTTCCGATAACACCCTTACCTTTTAATTTTTTCATTTTTAATATATACTCCTGTTTCATTACCAGCCCAAACCACAAAAACTTTAAACTATTTAATTAAAAAACATTACTTATCAGTATTATTCAATTTAATATTGTGAACAATCGTATACATTACCGGTACTACTACTAAAGTAATTAATAAGCCAAAAGCTAAACCAAAAATTAAAGTAACGGCCATACCTCCAAATAATGGATCCTCACTTAACCATAACGGCAACAAACCACAAATAGTAGTCGCTGAAGTTAAAAATATCGGTCTTAAACGCTGCTTTGCTGCTTCTAAAACTGCTTGTGCAGGAGGCTGCTGTAATTCATCTAATTCTATTTCAATTTGTTCAATTAATACAATAGAATTATTAACGATTATCCCCACTAAAGAGATAAGTCCTAAAGTCTCCATAAAACCAAAGTTCATCTCAGTAACTAATAATCCAATAACTACTCCTACAATTGCTAAAGGTAAGACTAAAATAATAGTTAATGGTTTTTTATAGCAGTTAAACTGAATTACAAGCATTAATAAGATAATTAAGGCTGCTAGAGGTAATTGCTCCTTAATCGCCTCATTAGATTCTTGAGATTCTTCAACCTCTCCCCCAAACTCATAGTTAACATCTGCTCCCCAATCCTGAGCCTGCTTTTCTAACCACGGCTTCAATTGATTAACCACTTCTTTAGCAGTTAAATTAGGCTGACTTATATTAGCTTTAACAGTCATTAAATTAATAGAATTTCTCCTGATAATGACTGATGGTTCCCAAACTACTTTAAGATCAGCAATTTGTTTGAGAGGCACTGTTTTTCCTGTCATCTGAGAATAAACCTGAATAGTTTTTAATTGATCTAAGCTAATATTTCTAGCTGCTTCTCCTCTTAAAACCACTGGAATATTATCTTCATTATTTCTATAATTAGTTAGTGGTATCCCATCTAAAATAGTTTGTAATGTCAATGCCACATCTCGATTAGTTAAGCTTGCCTTTTCTAAGCGGTTTTGCTTTATATCGATTTTTATTTTTTTAGTTTTCATACCCCAATTATCTGTAATAGAGCTAAGTCCTTGTGTCTCTCTTAATTTATCTTTAACTCTAGCAACAATTTGGTTTAAACGCTCTTTATCTTTAGCAAAAAATCGAATTTGAATCGGCTTCCCTACAGGAAAAAGTTCTAGTTTTTTAGCTGTTGCTTTTGCTCCAGGAAACTTCTGAATAGTATACTGCTCTAATTGTTGAGCTAATTTTTCTATTTGTTCTGCTGAAGTAGTATCAATCAACATATAAATATATTCAGGGCTATTTAGTTCTGCCTGATAAGCAAGAGTAAAGCGTGGTGCTCCTTCTCCAATATAAGTAGACCAATCTAAAATACCTTGTTGATGATACTCTGTAATAGTTCCTCCTGATAATAACTGCTGTAAAAGGTTAACCTTCTTTTCTTGAGGAGGGACTTGCAAATTTTGAGTAATATAATTATCTATATTGCGTGCCGCTTTTTCTGTAGTTTCAATAGCTGTTCCTTGCGGTAATTCAACTTCAAAAGCCATCATACTCTTATTATCTTTGGGCATAAATATTTTAGGTACTAGATCCATTCCTTTAACTCCTAGGAATAACAGTACCAATAATAAAAAAATAAATACTATTTTATGGTTGATTAACTTACGTAAAATAAATTGATGACTTTGATAAATCCCTTTATTATAACGATGCTCTTCTTTTCCCTTAATATTTAAAAATAATACCATAAATAAAGGAATCATAGTTAAAGCTAAAACCCAAGAAGTCATTAAAGCTAAAGCTACAACTTTGAAAATAGATCCGGCAAATTCCGCTGTACTATGTTTAGCAAAAGCAATCGGTGAAAAAGCAGTACAAGTAACTATAGAAGCAATTAATAATGGCCCTTTTAACTCTTTACCTGCTGCAATAGCTGCTTCAAACTTATCCATTCCTTTTTCACATTTAGCAATAATAGCTTCGGTAACTACCACAGAATTATCAACTAACATCCCCAAAGAAATAATTAAAGCAGATAGAGAAACTTGGTCAATTCCAATCTCAAATAAGCTCATTAAGAAAAATGTAATACAAATTACTATAGGAACTGAAGTAGCTACTAAAATCCCTTCTTTAATTCCTAAAAAAAATAATAAAACTAAAATTACAATGAGAGTACTTTGAATTAAATTAGCCATAAAACTTTTCACTTTATTTTCTACTAAATCCGATTGGAAATAAACAGTTTCAATCTTAATTCCTGCTGGATACTGTGATTTAAATTGAGCTATCTTTTTTCTCACTTTAGGCCCTAAAGAAGTAATCTGCTTTCCACCTTTTAAAGAAATTGCTAAGCCTAAAGCATTTTGATTAGAAACCCTCATTTTAGTCTGAGGAGGATCAACATACCCCTGTTTTACCTGTGCCAAGTCCTTTAAATAAACTTGGGTGTTATTAGGTAAACTAATTAAGGTGTCAGATATACTATTTATTTCTTTAAAATCTCCTGTAGGTTCTAAAAAAATTCTTTCACTGCCTACATTAATACTCCCACCTGGTAAAATAATATTTCTACTTTGTAATAACTGCTGTAATTGATAAGGCGAAATTCCTAGAGCTGCTAACTTATCATTATCATAATCAATATAGATTCTTTTTTCCTGTTTACCAACCAAATTAACCTTAGCTACTTCCTCTATAGTGAGCAGTTGCTCTTTCATATCTTCCGCTATCTCTTCTAACTCTGCATAGCTATAATCTTCACCAGTTACACTAAGAATAGTACCAAAAACATCACCATATTCATCATTAATATATGGTCCTTGTGCATTGTCAGGTAGCTTATATTTGATATCGTTAATTTTACGCCGCATACTATTCCAAACAGGTCTTAAATCTCTATATTTCTCATCTATACTTACTGTCACTAATGAAAAACCTGTTTTATTGACACTTTCTACATAGTCTAATTCAGGAATTTCTTTAATCTTTTCTTCAATCTCGTCAGAAACCAGCCGAGCCATATCAGCAGGACTAGCTCCTGGTAAATAAGTAATAATTGTAGCTTGTTTAATTACAAAGCCAGGATTTTCTGATTTAGGCAATTGAATATAAGAGAACACTCCGGCAATGATTAGTATCGTAATAATTGTTAAGGTAATATAATTCTTCTTAATTGCAGCCTTTGTAATCTGCATCTATATTTCACTCCCTAATAACTTAATTTAATAATTTAACTTCTTCCCCATTAGTAATAGTGTTAACTCCTTTAGTCACGATTAAGCTGCCCGCTTCTAATCCACTTACTATCTCTAACCCTTCTGCCCTTAGTTCTCCGACTATAACTCTTCTTTTCTGTACTTTAGCATAGTCTTGATGTTTCTGAAGCTGATAAACAAAATTCCCTTGTTGATCAGCAGCTACTGCTGTAGGTTCAACAATTATTTTTTGATCTTCTTGTAATTGCTGAAACTTAACCACTGCAGTCATCCCTGTTTTTAACTTTTTTGAATCAGCTAACAACTTTAAAGTTACTGGATAATTCCCTTGATATCCTACCTGATTTCGACCAATTTTAGTAACCTCTGCCTTCAAAGTATCATCTTCAATTGCATCAACACTAACTACTGCTTTAGTTCCTCTTTTAATCCTAGAAATAACTCCTTCATCTACAAAAACAGTAACTTCTAAACCTTGATCACTATCAATAGTTAAGACTGGAATGCCAGCATCAACAACTTCTCCTGTTTCTCTATGTTTACTTACAATCACACCTGAAATTGGTGCTTTTAGATCTGTATACTTTAATTTTAACTGAGCTAATTCCAATTGCTTTTGATAAGCGGTTACTGTCGACTTTGCTACCTCCACTCCATTCTCTGCTTCTTTTAACTGGGCTTTAGTCTGCTCTAATTGAGCTGCTGCTATTTCTTTTTCTGCTCTTGCCTGATCATATGCAGATTTGGATACATTGTCATTTTGATATAATATTCTAATCCTTTGATAATTATTTTTAGCTTGATTTAGTTTAGCCTTAATACTAGTTATTCCGGCTTTAACTTGGTCAACTTTAAAATGTGCTCTACTAACTGCTGTCTCAGCTTGCTTAACTTTTGATTTAATTGAATTAACTTGTAAAAGATAATCACTTTGATCTAATTGAGCTAAAGTATTTCCCTGCTCCACCTTTTCTCCTACAGTTACTAAAAATCTATCAATTTTGCCTGCCACTCTAAAAGCTAAGTTAGAATTGACTTCTGCCTTTAAAGAACCTGAGTAATTATAACTATTATTAGTTGTTTTCAACTCTACTTGTTGATAATTAACTGATCTAATAATTTTTTTAGTATTATCTTCCTTTTCATTTTTAACACAACCACCTACAACTGTTGCTAACAATAATACTATAAATAAGACTAAAACTTTAGTTAACTTTGTTTTTTTAATTTTTAAAACCCCTTTCTCAAATCAATATTCTCCCAGAGCCCTTTTAGCTTCAGCTACGGCAATCAAAAAATCATATTTTGTAACTGATTTTTTCCGTTTAGCACTAATTAATGCTCGTTGAGCATCTAATAAATGAACTACTGATACTGAACCTATAGAATAGGAATCACGTACTAACTCTAAATTATTAACTGCTGCAGAAACTGCCTGCTGAGCATTTTTCCATTTTAAATATTGAGTATTTACATTATTCACTTTAATTTTAATATTTTTTTCTAATTTAGCTACTGTAGCCCTCTTTTTAGTTTTTAATTGTTCGATTTCAGTATTAACTTGCTTTAACTTCTCGCTTTTATTACCACCTTGATATAACGGATAACTAGCTATAATTCCTACAGACCATTCATCTAGAGAATCATCATAATTGCTTCCCGCTCCTTGTTCATTAAAATATTTTTTATATTTTGCCTGCAGTCCGATTTCAGGAAGATAATAATCGCTTTTCAACATTTTACGTTCTCTTTCCTTAACTGCTAAAAGCTGATCTAACTTTAGTAACTCTACAGAATTATCAAGACCTTGCTTTAATAATTTCGCCCTTGCCTGCTTCAAATCCCAAGGTGTATTAAATTGAAACTGATTTTTAATTTCTTCTAGCACAGGATTAACTTTGATATCCACCAATTTTATAGACTCTTCGACGTCTAGATCTAAAAGCATTTTCAAATTATCTTTCATATTTTTAAAATTCTGTTGCACTTGAGTAACAGCACTAGAATTCATAACAACTTCACTTTCCCAGCGATAAGTATCCATTGGTCCTGCTGCTCCAATTTGATATTTAGTCTGGGCCAATTCTAAATTCTCTTTAGTTAAGCTTAAGTTCTCCTGCTGTAGTTCTAAATCAGCCTGTACTTTTAAACTATTATAATAAGAAATCTTAGTTTCTAAAATAGTATTTAGCTTTTGCTCTGTTACAGCAAATTTTGATTTTTGCTCTAGGTTATTGTTAATATCTTGCTGAGCATTCACTCGCTCATTGAATAAAACTTGTGTTAAAACTAGTTCTCCACTCCAGGTTTTTTCTTTGACTTGTCCCATCGAATTAGCTGCTATATCATCTCTAACCCAACTGTAACTAGTATTTAAATCAATTACAGGCTTGAACTTGTTAGTTGCTTGTTCTGCTTTAGAATGAGCAACTTCCTGTTCCTGTTGTTGAGCTTTTAAATCAAGATTATTAGTCACAGCTAATTTTAATGCTTGCTCTAAACTAATCTCTTGTCCTTGTTGACGAAAGTCATTAATTACTTGTACCTCTTTTAATAATGACCAATCTGGTAGTTGGCCTAAAGTTTTAGCTACTGTTAGATCAACTACTATTTTTTTTTGTCCACCCTTGCTTTTAGTAATATAAATCGGTTGTTCTTTTAATTTCTCACCTAATAATAAAGCCTCTAAATTAATAGCTGTAGTCCTAGCTCTTCTTTTAACTTCTTCATGATGAGAATAAGCTGCCATAATATTATTTATTTCTTTAGACTGATCAATAATTGTTGTAACTACAGGAATCTCTTGATTTAGTAATTCTTTCTTTAAAGCAAGTAATTTGCTATCGTCTAGCTTTAATAAAGGTGATAAATAGACCACTTCTACACCTTTTAATTTATCTATAATATCAGCCACTCCATCATTACTAGCAATAGTTATTAGCTCATTATCAGCACCTAATATTGCTTGAGCTAACTGTGGCTGTTCTTTAAATAATAATTGATAATGCTCTTTTTCCATTATAAAACTTATCTTTTTTTCTCCTGTCACTTTTTTAAAAACAGCTAAATCTCTATTCAAAAATTGCTTAACAGTAATTAGATTGAAATTTTCAATTCCACTAGCTTGCTGCTTAAATTTACTTTTCAAAAATCTGTTATCTAAAACATAAGGAGCAATAACTGCTTTATTGAACTTATTTTTCTCTAAGGCTAAATGGGATCCCAATACTCCTGCTGTAATTATTATATCTAACTGCTGATTATTCGACATCTGCTTTAATTGCTGCTTTATTTGAACAACATTATTCCCCTCAGCAATTTGGAAATTAAAATTATAATTAGCACCTAAAACATTTTCTAATTCTTCCAGAATAGCTGTTTTTAACTTTTGATTAAATTGATCTTGACCCTCATAAATCACTCCGACCCCTACTGTAGTTAATTGTCCTTGTTCTGCAGTAACACCTACTGTAGAATATAATAAAATAATCATTCCTGTAAAAATTAATAATAAACCTTTATTTTTCACTATTTCTCACACCTCCAATATATAATTGAAAATTAAAGCTTAAATTCAAAACCATAAAATTAAGGATAACACTTCAAATATGAAATCATCATAATTTTAAGTGAGAACTCTCATTTATATTGAACGAATAGTCGTTCGAAATAAAAATAAATTTTTTTTACTCCTTTCTGGAATATATTTCTATAGCAGTTAGTAATGAATCACATACTTTTTCTATATCACAATTATCTGTTTTTAATAATAATTGTAGCGATATCCCATCAAAGGCAGCCCCTACCCAAGAAACGAAAACTTGAGGATCAATATCTTCTCTAATTAATCCCTGCTCTTGATCTTGAATTATTTTTTCTGTTAAATAGTTAAGGTAGCCTTCATACATTTCTTTCAATTGAGGAAATTCACCTTTAATCCCTTGATAAAATAAATCTATTAAAATATTAATTTCCTTTGTTTGGTTTTCACTAAACTGTTTTTTCACCTTTTCTAAAACTAATTCAAACTCTTCTAAAGCGGTTAACCCTTCATTTTTCTGAGGAACATATAATTTCTTCAAAAAGTACTCGAAAGCTTGTTTGATTAATTGGTCTTTATTTGCAAAGTATTCATAAATAGTACTTTGACCCATCCCAGCTTCTTGAGCAATATCAGCTATTTTCAATTCACTTAATTCCTTTTCAGATAAAGCAGTAATGGCTGCTTCAATTATTTCTTGCCTCTTTTCTTCTACATCCACTAATTTAGGACTCATATTTTAACTCTCCTTTTTTATCGAATTGTAATTCGAATATAATTATACTACTTTGTTTTTTAATTGTCAACATCTATAGAGTTTCCCCAAAATCACAATTAATAACCTTTTGATATCCTTAACATTGCTGCAAACTGAACAGGTTAGGCTGTTGTGATCTTTTAAATTTG
>NZ_QPJN01000052.1:0-8263 GCF_003338615.1 Halanaerobium sp. DL-01 | reverse complement strand
TAACTAGAAATTTTAAAAAATCTCAGAACAAATAATTTAAATTTCCTGACAGCATTTAGTATACTAACATTATATTAACGTGCTGTCAAGAAAAATAAAAATAAGATTTTCCTCATTTTTTAAATTATACTGCAAAAAGAGATATAGGCATATTGAAATTTTCAGTGTACAAATCTTAACAAAGGGAAGAAATAAACAGGATCAAAATAATGTGATTTTATCCTTCTAAAATTTTGATATAAAATTTTCTTGTCCTTGGGCCATCAAATTCACAAAAATATATACCCTGCCATGTACCCAATACTAAGTTATTGTTTTCAATAATAACTATCTCTTCATTACCCAACAAACTTGCTTTAATATGAGCTGCCGAATTACCTTCAATATGGTTATAATTATCTTCAAATGGAACTATTTTATTTATTTCTTTTACAATATCTTTCTGTACATCTATGTCAGCATTTTCATTAATAGTAACTGCAGCTGTGGTATGAGGTATAAAAATTAAAACAGTTCCTTTTTCAACTTTACTTTCTCTAACAACATTTTTAATCTTTTCACTTATATCTACAAAATCGACTTTCCTATCTGTCTTTAATATCAATTTTTTCAGCAAAATAATATTACACCTCACTTAAAATTAAGTCTGTTGTCAAAAAATAGGCCGCAAATTGCAGCCTATTTAACTGTCTTTTCTTATCCTTTGCTTTCAGGTCTCATAGTAGGAAATAATATCACATCTCTTATAGTACTGGAATCAGTAAATAGCATTATCAGCCTATCAATTCCAATACCCAGTCCGCCAGTTGGCGGCATACCATACTCTAAAGCTCTTATAAAATCATAATCCATCATCTGAGCTTCCTCATCTCCAGCTTCTCTCATTTCAACCTGTGCTTCAAATCTTCTTTTCTGTTCTTCCGGATCATTTAATTCACTAAATGCATTTGCTATTTCTCTTCCATAAATAAATGCTTCAAACCTATATGTGAATCTAGGATCATCTGCATGTTTTTTAGCAAGTGGAGAAACTTCAATGGGATAATCCTTAATAAATGTAGGTTGAATAAGATTATCTTCTACCTTTTCTTCAAAAACAGCATTTAAAACTTCCCCATAAGACAATCCTGGTTCTATTTCAACCTCAATCTCCTCCGCCTTTTTATATGCTTCTTCAGCAGAATCGAATTCCGAAAAATCTATACCTGCATATTCTTTAACAGCTTCAACCATTGTAATTCTTCTCCACGGGGGAGTAAAATCAATTTCTGTTCCCTCATATTTTACAATACTTCTGCCGAGAACTTTATCAACAAGATAATGGACGAGATTTTCTGTCAATTCCATCATATCAAGATAATCTGCCTGAGCCTGATAAAGCTCCAGAGTTGTAAATTCAGGATTGTGTTTATATGACATACCTTCATTTCTAAAACATCTATTAATTTCAAATACTTTTTCAAACCCACCTACAATTAGTTTTTTAAGATATAGTTCGGGAGCTATTCTCAAATATAGATCCATATCAAGAGTATTGTGATGAGTTACAAAAGGTCTTGCAGTAGCTCCGCCAGCAATTGGATGCATCATTGGAGTTTCTACTTCTAGAAAACCTTTTTCTTCTAAAAAGTTTCTCATTTCCCTGATAATCTTACTTCTTATTATAAATGTCTCTTTTACTTCTGGATTAACAATCAAATCCAGATATCTCTGTCTGTATCTTAAATCTTTATCTTTAAGCCCATGAAATTTTTCTGGCAAAGGTCGCAGTGATTTAGTAAGCAGCTCAAAAGACGTAATCTTTACAGAAACTTCACCACGTCTAGTTTTGAATACCGTTCCTGTAACTCCAATCAAATCTCCTAAATCTAAGTCTTGAAAAAACTCATATCTGTCTTTTCCTACAATATTTTCTTTAATATAAAGCTGAATTTTACCGCTCATATCCATTAAATCAGCAAAACTGGCTTTACCATGAGTCCTAACAGCCATCAAACGTCCGGTGAGTTTTACCTCTTTCTCTTCAAGTTCTTCAAAATTATTTTTCACTTCTTCTGCTTTATGGGTGTATTCATATTTTTCGGCAAAAGCTTTCTCTTTTTTTTCTCTAAGATTAGATAATTTTTCCCGGCGCTGCTGCATTAATTCATTCATATCTTCAAAATTAGTTTCACTCATACTAAGTTACACATCCCTTTATATCTTTATTTATTTAGCCTAATTATTTTTTGCTTTTTTCAATAGAAATAATTTTATATTTTACCTCACCAGAAGGAGTCTCAACTGTTACTTCATCTCCAATTTTATGTCCAATTATAGATTTTCCAATCGGTGATTCATTAGAAATTTTATAATTAAGTGGATCTGATTCAGCTGATCCAACAAGAGTATAACGAACCCTTTCTTCTGTAGCCAAATCTTCCAATGTAACAGTAGTTCCAAGATTAACTTTTTTATCAGTAACTTCTTCATTTTTAACTACATGAGCATTTCTAATCATATTTTTTATTTCTTTAATTCTTCCTTCTACAAAAGCCTGCTCATTTTTTGCATCATCATATTCAGAGTTTTCACTAATATCTCCAAATTCTCTGGCAACTTTAATTCTTTTTGCTACTTCTCTTCTTTTTATTTTTTCGAGATATTCAAGCTCTTTCTCCAACTTTTCATAACCTTCTTCTGTAAGTAAAACTTCTTCAACCATATCTATATCCCTCTGCTTTCTTTATAATTTTCTCTGTACAACAAATTAGTGTCAAGTTTCCCACTTGACACTATTAATACATTTTCAATTATTAATAATTATAAATAAATATATTTTCAATGTCAAGACATCTGCATATAAATTTTGGTTAATTTTGCAAATATCAGTTCTTTTGACCTCTTTTTGGGGAGGTTAAGCTGACCTGATGCCAACCTTTTGAAATAAAATAAAAAGAAGCAGTTTTAACTGCCTCTAAAAATATATATCTTCTTTAAATTCTTTTTTATAAGAATTTAAAAGAGAAATTAATTTCTCTTTTTCTTTAATCTGATTGACCCTATTTTTCATTTCAGATGCATTGGGAAGACCTTTCAAATACCAGGATATATGTTTGCGCATTATAGGAATACCATATTTTTCTCCATAATATTCTACAGATTTTTTTAGATGGTCAACTGCCATCTCTATTATTTCAACTGGTTTTGGCCGTTCTATTTTTTTATTTTTATATAAATAGCTAATAATTTCTCGGAAAATCCAGGGATTTCCCTGAGCAGCTCTACCTATCATAACGGCCTGACAGGAAGTTTGTTTTATCATTTTTTCTGCATCTTCTCCAGAAAAAATATCCCCATTACCAATTACAGGTATATCAATATTTTCAGAGACTGATTTTATTATTGACCAGTCTGCCCTACCTTTATAAAACTGTTCTCGCGTTCTTCCATGAACTGCTACCGCAGATGCACCGGCTGATTCTGCTATCTCAGCGATCTCTACAGCATTTATGTTTTCTTTATTCCATCCAGTTCTTATTTTTACTGTTATAGGAAGCTCTGTATTTTTAACAGTACTGCTGATAATCTCATAAACACGTTCAGGATTTTTCATAAGAGCTGATCCAGCACCTGTTTTTACAATTTTTCGCGCCGGACAACCAATATTTATATCTATTAAATCAGGCTGATATTTTTCTTCAATTTTTTGTGCTGCTTCTGCAATTATATCAGCTTCTTCCCCAAAGATCTGTACCCCTATTTTTCCATTCTTTCGATTAAACCGCAGTAATTCTTTAGTTTTTTCATTACCATATATATACCCCTTAGCACTTACCATTTCAGTATAAACAAGCTGGCAGCCCATATCTCGCACTATTTGACGATAGGGATAATCACTTACTCCTGCCATAGGTGCTAAAAAAACCAATTTATCTATATTTAAATTACGAAATAACATTAATTAAAAATCACATCCCATTTAAACGAGCGATATAATTCAATCCTTTTAAAGTTAAGAAAGGTTCTACATAATCAATTTTATCAGTTTCTGCTACAATTAAACTTACCAGACCACCAGTTGCAATTACAGTAGAATTTTTCCCTAATTCCTTTTTAAATCGGTCAACAAGATATTCTACCTGACCTACAAAGCCAAAAACAATACCGGATTTCATCCCATCTACAGTATTTTTTGCTATTGCTCGCTCAGGTTTTATTAATTCAATTCTAGGCAGCTTTGCTGACTGATTAAACAGTGCTTCCGAAGAAATTCCTATACCTGGAGCTATTGCCCCCCCAATATAATCACCTTCTTTAGATACCGCACAAAAAGTTGTAGCTGTTCCAAAATCTACTATTATCAGTGGTCCTTTATAAATTTGTGAAGCTGCAACCGCATTAACTATCCGATCAGCTCCAACTTCCTTAGGATTATCCATCTTTATATTCATACCTGTTTTTACTCCAGGACCAACTACAAGTGGATTTAGATCAAAATATCTATATGTAGTTTTCTTTAAAATCCTCAAAATAGGGGGAACAACACTGGATACTATAACACCATCTATATCTTCTGTTTCTATATTTTCTGAATCAAAAAGATTTTTTAGCAGCATTGCATATTCATCTGGTGTCTTGTTTTTATCAGTTGATATTCTCCAGTGTGTCCTAAGTTTATCACCATCATAAAGTCCCAGCACTGTGTTGGTATTTCCAATATCTAAGGTTAAAATCATTTTGCACACCTCATATTAAATTTTTGCTGAAAAACTGCAGCACTATAATTTTAACACAGTTCAAGCTGGTTTGAAAAGTATTCTTTTATTCTTGTAAAAATTTCTTTTACAGACAGAATTTCATCTATTTTTCCTATTCCCTCTCCTGTGAAAAATATTCCCTTTTCTAAATCGCCACCTTTTGCAGCAAGCAGAGCATCTTTTATACAGAAATTTTCCAGACAGTGTTTTAAACACTTATCACATCGTACCGGTGGATCAGGATTGCCTGCTTTTACCCTTTCAGCAAATTCTGTTTTTATTGCATTTGCTTTTAATCCAACAGAACTCATTATTTTGATAACATCTGAAGATTTTGCTTTTACACATAATTCTTTAAAAACATCAGATATTGCAGCTTCTCTGCTTGCTAAAAATCTAGTTCCCATCTGTACTCCATCAACACCTATTTTTAATATATCTTTTATATCTTCTGGAGTAACAATATCTCCTGCCGCTATAACAGGAATGTTTATATTTTCTTTTATCTCAACTATTATATCTTTTACATCCTTATCAGATCCAAGATGGCCACCCGCATTTCCACCTTCAACAACAACTGCCGCCGCCCCTAATTTTTCTGAAATTCTGGCAAGCTTAAGTGATGATACAATAGGTATCACCGGGGTGTCTGTTTTTTTCCCTATAGTAAACATATCACGCGAAAATCCTGCTCCTGAAATAATTAAATCAATACCTGATTCAACAGATATATTAAGCAGCTTTTTAAATCCCCGGGCAGCATACATTATATTAACTCCAATGATCCCATCAGATAATTTCCTGGCTTTAATAATCTCTTCTCTCAATTCAGAAGGTTTTAAGGCTGTACCAGCTATAACTCCAATACCACCTTCATTAGCTACAGCTGCAGCCAGCTCTGCCATAGATATTTTTACTGCCATACCACCCTGAATAATTGGAAAGGCTGCTTTTAATTTTCCTATTTTAAGTTCTGGTAATTTCAAGTTTTGAGCCTCCTCAGTCAGCGCAAGTTCACGAAGATCTCTTCTTCTAAGAAATGATAGTCCATCATCTCCACAGGTTTAAAATCCTGTTAGTCCAGCAGAATATCCCCTAACTTGCCCTTTTTATTTTTAATTCTTTATTTAATATATTTTTACTAAAATTTATATCTCTATCATTTACTTGTATTCTGCTTTATATTCTAGTGGTTCAATAAATTAACACCAATTAACATCAAATTCAGTTTTTTTCAATTACTTAACCCTTTTTCTTTTCTTGCTAAACTTCTCTGCAGACTTAATATTTTCTTTGCATAATTTATTTAAGAATCTGGAATCAGCTAATTTTTCTCTATCTGACCTAATGGCAAATTCTTTTAATCATATGAATTTCTTTTTTATCATACCATATAGTTAGTAATATTTAAATGGTTATTTTGACTTTTGGTCATTTTATTACAAAAAAAAGGCTGCTTTTTACAGCAGCCGTCTAAAGCCTGATTTAATTTATATATATTTAAAAATTTTAGAGGTTTTTTGGAGTTTCCGGCACAGAAATTTTTCCGTTAATTATCTGATTTTTATACATATCTACCTTATCTAAAGTTTCCTGGGAAAGCATTTTTTTAGCCTGAGGCATATATAATCCTACACCATCTGATTGAAGATTATATATCCTCACTCCTGTAGAAAAGTTACCATTATATAGGGCCTTAACCTCTTCCAAAACTGCTACATCAATCCTTTTAACCATACTTGTTAAAACATTGTTTGGAGCCAGATGATACTGGGGTGAATCGACGCCTATAGCATACAGATCTTTCTCCTCCGCAGCTTTAATAACACCAATTCCACATGCACCTGAAGCATGATATATAACATCTGCTCCCTGATTAAATTGTGTCAGTGATAATTCTTTTCCAGCGCCCGGGTCATCAAAAACACCTGTATAACCAATTAAAATCTTCATATCGGGTTTAACAGTCTTTACCCCGGCACGAAATCCAGCTTCGAATTTTTTTATTAAAGTTGTCTCCATTCCGCCGATAAAACCAACAGTGCCTGTTTTAGATTCCATAGCTGCAGCAACTCCTGCTAAAAATGAACCTTCATTTTCTGCAAAAGTTACTGAAACAACATTTGGCTGTTTGACAACAGAATCAATTAAACCAAATTTAGTATCAGGATACATTTGTGATACTTCTTCTAAAGCATCAGTCATTAAAAATCCAACAGCCCACACCATATCATATCCCTGTTCAGCTAAACTGCTTAAATTTGGAACATAATCTGTCATAGTGTTAGATTCAATAACAGAAATTTTGATTCCTAATTCTTCTTCAGCCTGTTTTAATCCTCTGTAGGCTGCATCATTAAAAGACTGATCTCCAAGTCCTCCAACATCTGTAACCATACCTGCTTTGAAATCCTGTGCAAAAGCTGTATTAGCCAGCAAGAAAATCAGAGCAACTATCAATAGCAAACTTAATTTTTTCAACATGTTCCCCCCTTTTTACATTATTGTATCTGTTTTCAAATATATAATTCTATATAGCATTTGTTTTTCCTGCTTTTCATCTGCTTTTATAACTTGTGAAATTAAGAGATGTTCCTGCAGTAGGGAAAATTTTAATCTGTCCATTTTCTAATTTGCAGTAAAGTTCACCATTATCCAATATATCCAGCACCCAAACTTTAAAAACTTTAGATTCATATTTTAATTCAAGCTGTTTACCAATTATTTTCAGCTCTTTTTTCCAGCTGTCTATTATTTTTTTTCTGCTGCCCGATATATACTGATCCAAAAATTCTGCAAAATTTAAATAAAGCTCACAAAAAACTTCATTTTTGTCAAAAAATGTCCCTTTCAACTTATACATAGATGTTGCTGTTTTAGAAATGTTTTCCGCAAAATAATTTTGATTAATATTTAAACCAATTCCCATTATTATTGAAGGTACAGCTTTTTTATCAGTGATAACCATTTCTGTCAGAATTCCAGATATTTTTTTCCCGTTCACTAAAACATCATTTGGCCATTTTATTTGAGAATCTATATTATATTTTTTTAGTGTCTTTTGTACAGTTAATGCTCCAATTACGGTAATTTGTGGTATTTTTTCTCTAGGCATATCCAGGTCAAACAAAAAGCTGGCCCAGAGGCCCTTTTGGTTATATGATACCCAGTTGTTTCCTCTTCTTCCCCTGCCTTTTTTTTGTTTTTCTGCCAGAATAATTTTTATCTCACTGCTTTTATTTATTTTTTTCTGCAGATATTCTTTTGCTTTATTATTTGTAGAATCAAGTTTATCATATATAAATATATTTTTATCTTTTATATATTTATTTTTTCTTTTATTATTTAAGTATTCAATAATTTTTCTTTTTGATAAAAGATTTCTGCTTTCTTTTTTCAAAATTTGACCCTCCTCGGGGCAAGTCCACGAGGATTCCTGCTTCTTAGAAGTGGTAACCCACCATCTCCACAGGCTTAAAATCCTGTTAGCCCAACAGTATATCCTCTAACTTGCCTTTTGTATT
>NZ_QPJN01000051.1:0-9132 GCF_003338615.1 Halanaerobium sp. DL-01 | reverse complement strand
CGCCAGCGGGTTAAATTACTGTAATTTATCCCAAGATCATCAGCAATTTCTTTTACTGTCTTATTTGAATTTATACTGAGTTCAACAGCATCTTTTTTGAATTCTTCAGTGTAACTTCTTCTTTTTCCCATTTTGGGCACCTCCTGAGTTTATTATATATCTTAACTCAGTGTCTTACAAATTGGGGGAGGGTCAATAAAACAGGATTTATCTATGACTTACAGCCTTTTGAGACTTGTAAATTCTGCTGCTTATGGTTATAATATAAATTCTATAAGACAGGGGATAGTACTTTTAGGAATAGATAGACTCAAAAAATGGAGTCTTCTTTATTCATTTAAAAATTTAAGCAGTAATAAACCAGATATCTTATTAAAAACTTCATTAGTTAGAGCCTATTTTGCTGAATCATTAAAAACACATTTAGAAATTGAAGATGATTTATTTATACTAGGGATGTTTTCTTTAATTGATGCCTATTTGGATAGAGATCTAGAAGATATACTTAAACAGGTTTCAATGAAAACTGAATTTAAAGAGGCTTTAATTTCTGGAGAGGGTAAACTGGGTGATGTTTTAAAAATTATTGAGATTTACGAAAAGTCAAACTGGAAAGAGCTAAAAAATTTTTCTTTAAACCACAGTCTTATTTTTGAAGATTATCTTAAAGCAATTGAAAAAGCTGAAAAAATTTTTGAGATTACTTAAAACTATATTTATGGTAATGTTGTTTGCTTGAATATCTCCCACCTTTGTCATTACCGATTTGAAATATTTAATCAGACATCCTGACACTCCCTAAAATAGCAGCTATTATAACTATTCTTGATATATGAAGTTCTTTCCTGCAAATATGATAGAAAACAATTTACGCTGAATTCGGTGAGTAAAAAGTTCAAGTAAGTTTTTTTGATATATATTTTTTAATTCCCAAAAAAGTCTTTATAAAATCGACTTAATTCAGTTTTTAATTCAGGTATTGGTCCTATTACTTCAATATCTTTTTGACCGCTCTGAAAGACTTTTCTGCAGGGAAGATCAAGGGTTGGATTTTGTTCATCATTTCCAGTTATTTTTAATAATTTTTTTTCAGAAAGGCCAAAAACCACTCGACCAACATTTCCCCAATAGATTGCACCTGAGCACATAGCACAAGGTTCAACTGTTGTATAGAGTGTACATTCTTTCAAAATTTTTTTATCATATTTTTTTGAAGCCTGGACCATGAGCTGAGTCTCTGCATGTCCAGTACAGTCTGATTCAGTTATTTCAATATTTTCCTGCCTTAAAATTATATTACCAGCTTGATCAACTAATATAGCTCCAAAAGGCATATTATTATGTTTTACAGCAGCTTCTGCTTCTTTAATACTTTCCTTTAAATAATAAGTATGATCTTTCCAGCTCATTTTAGAAATAACTCCTTTTAATATTTAATTATTTAGATTTTTAATCAAATGATTGAACTGCGAAAAGTCAATTTTGGTCATTTTAACAATTTGACACTCTTATCATAATAGGGATTGTGAAATTCAAAAATTGCTGATTAAGACTTTTCGTAGTGTAGCCATTAAATACATTCTTAAATATTTATTTTTAGAGATTGCTTTAACCCTTAAATTCTCTGTCATACGGTACAGTTAATGCTGTAGGTTCAGCAAATTTTTCATGTGATAAAGCTAGCACTATAATAATTAAAAGATAGGGAAAAATAACTGTTACCTCATAGGGGAAAGTACTTCCAGAAATTTGATACCAGCGCTGAAATCCATTTGCTATACTAAACAGCATTGCACCTTTTAATATTCCAAAAGGCTTCCATCTGCCGAAATAAACCAAAGCAACTGCAATAAAACCTCTGCCTGCAACTAAGTCATTTGCAAACATATTTGCCTGAGCAACAGAAAGATAAGCCCCTCCTAAAGCAGCAAGCATACTTCCTAAAATTACACATTGATATCTTATTTTATTTACATTTGTCCCCATAGTATCTGCTGCCCTGGGAGTAGAGCCAACTGCTCTAACTTTTAAGCCCCAGGATGTTTTATATAAAACATACCAAGAAATTGGCACCAGAAGAAAAGCTAAATAAACAAGTATATTGTGAGAAAATAATAGTTTGCCTAAAATTGGAAGTTCACTTAAAAACCCCAGGTGGAGATTAGGTAAACCAGCTATATCTTCCACTCCACCAATAAAAAGTCGAAATAAGGTCCCGGCAACTCCCCAGCCAAACATATAAAGTCCAATTCCACTAATTCCTTGTTTAGCCTTTAAAGTTACGCTGACAAAGGACATTAAAAGTCCCATTAAAGCACCAACGAAAACTGCCAAAATAATACCTAATAAAATACTCTCATAGGCCCAGGCAAAATAAAAGGCGACAAAGGCACCCAACATCATTATTCCCTCGACTCCAAGATTTAAGACTCCTGATTTTTGAGAAAACATTTCACCAATAGCGGCAAATAAATAAGGGGCAGAAACTGCAATAGCTACAGTTAAAATTCTTAAAATTAAATTTAAAATTTCATTAATTGCCATGAAATAAACCTCCAGAATTAGTTTTTTTAATTATTTTGCATAAGAAAGCCGAGAAACTTCTTTCTATACTTTGGATTTTCCAGCAGCAGGTTACTTGATACAACTGCTAAAATAACCAGTCCCTGAATACTAATTACCAGGGCAGAAGGTATATTAACTGCTCGCTGCATCATTTCAGCGCCTATTAATAAAAGTCCAAAAAAGAAGGAAGCAGGAATTACACCAATTGGGTGTAACCTTCCAAATAAAGCAACAACAATCCCACTAAAACCATAATTAGCTGAAAGTCCTTCCAGAACCCGGTGGTGGACTCCAATTACTTCAATTGTTCCAGCAATTCCGGCCATTCCACCTGAAAGTACCATAGCAAGTATTAGATATTTATCGACTTTTATTCCTGCATAATTTGCCGCTTTTGGTTCTTCGCCAACTGCTCTTAATCTAAAGCCAAAAGTAGTGCGCCATAATAAAAAATAAACTAAAATTGCAATTATAAGGGCAATAAAAATACCTGAGTGAATTCTCTGTCCCTGCTGAATTAAACGTTCAAAGATTGTTGAATCAGGCATTCTAGCAGTTTGAGGTACCCCAGTACCCCAAGCAATCTCTGAAGGATCAATCAGGGGACCCCTTATCAGGAAAAGATATAACTGAAATGCTATGTAATTCAACATTACTGTACTTAAAACTTCATTAACTGACAGCTTTGCTTTCATCCAACCAGCAATCCCACCCCAAATGCCACCAACAGTAAAGCCAACTAAAATAATAATTGGTATAGCAATAGCCTTAGGAACACCTGGAATTGCCAGAGCAGCAGCTCCAGCTGCAACTGCTCCCAGCTGAATTTGACCTTCACCACCAATATTAATCATTTTTGATCTGAAAGCAATTGAGATTCCAATTCCAACCATCATCAGTGGTATTGATCTCACTAAGGCTTCTGAAAGTCCATAGACACTGCTGATTGGTCGAATAATCATTGCCTGATAAGCTACCAAAGGATTTACACCAGCAATTAATAAAATTATACTACCAAAAAGTAAAGCAACTATGAATGAAATTGATAAAACTAATATATTAAAAAGTATTTTTATGATGTTATTTCTCAACGCGAACCCTCCTTAATTCCAGCCATTAATAAACCTAGCTTTGATTTATCTGCTTCAGCTGTATCAATTACATCTAATATTTGACCTTCATAAATTACTGCAATTCTGTCACTTAAGTTTATTAATTCATCAAGTTCTTCAGTAATTAAAAGAATTCCCATATCATTATCTCTAGCTTCTAATAACTTCTCATGTATATATTGGACTGCAGCTATATCTACTCCTCTAATTGGATATGAAGCAACAAGGGCATCAGGTTCTCTTTTTAATTCCCGTGATAAGATTAATTTTTGAATATTACCACCAGATAAAGCATGAGTAGGTGTATTTATATTAGGACATCTTACATCATACTCATCAACTGTTGATTTACAGTAATCTTTAATATAAGTCCTATCAAGCAAAAATATTTTGCTGAAAGGGCTGCGTAAATAATCTTTTAAAATTAAATTTTCTTTGACTTTAAAACCTGGAATAGTTCCCATATGTAGGCGATCTTCTGGAATATAGCCCATTCCTTTATCTATAATAGATTGAACAGATTTATTTGCAATACTTTCACCTTTAAATCTTATATCTCCCTTGTAAATTTTTTGTAGACCAGTGATTGATTCTGCCAGTTCTTTTTGTCCATTTCCCGAGACACCAGCTATACCAAGGATTTCTCCTTTTCTAATTGTTAAATTTACTCCTCTTAGAGCATCTAGTCCGCGTTCGTTTTTAGCCCATACATTTTCTAGCTCAATAATTGTATTCCCAAATTTATTTTTTCTTTCTACAGTTGGTAATTCTACATCATGACCTGCCATTTTTCGGGCTAGCTGATTGATATTAGTTTTAGAAATTGGGGTTGAAAACACATTTTTTCCATTCCTTAAAACTTCAACTCGATCACTAACATTCATGACTTCATTTAATTTATGAGAGATAAAAATAACTCCCATGCCTTCCTTAATAACTGACCTAAGCCATTTAATTAAATCATCTGTTTCCTGAGGGGTTAAAGCAGCAGTTGGTTCATCTAAAACTAAGATATTGGCATTAAAATAAAGAGCTTTAATTATTTCAACTTTCTGTCTCTCACCCACACTTAGGTCAGAAATTAAAAGAGAGGAGTCAATATTGAGATCATGTTTTTTTGATAAAAGCTTAATTTTTTGAGCAACGTTATCCAGATCCATTGAAAACTTACTTTTAAATTTTATTCCAAGGGCTACGTTCTCGGTTACAGTTAGAGAAGGAACTAACATAAAATGCTGATGGACCATACCTATTCCTAAATCCAGAGCTTTCTTAGGAGAATCAATTTTAACTTCCTGATCATTAATTAAAATTCTACCACTGTTTGGATGATAAAGCCCATAAAGTATATTCATTAAAGTTGTTTTACCTGCACCATTTTCTCCAAGTAGAGCAAGGACTTCACCAGATTCTACCTTTAGATGAACATCTTTATTTGCTATAACTCCTGGAAATTTTTTAGTTATATTGACCATTTCTAAAGATTTAATTTTATCCATCAATCTGCCTCCTAAAACAATTCAAATAGGCCCTCCCAGATGAAGCTTCCAGGAGGGTTTTGATTTTAATTGATTTCTATTTCTATTTCACCGGACTTTAATTTTTCAATATTTTCATTAATTAATGCATGCAGCTCATCATCAATCAGATTATCCAGATTTTCATTAAGCTTATAGCTTAAAAATCCATTTTCAAATGATAAGGATAGATGCTCTCCACCATAAACTCCGTCAGCTCTCGCATTAATCATATATCTAACTACTTCTTTAAAATTAAGCACTTGAGATGCTATTACAGTATTTGGTGCTAGACTGCTCTGATCAACATCTGTAGATAACCAGTAAACGCCTGCCTCTTCAGCTGCTTTGATTGCTCCAACAGTCTGCTGAGCTGAACCAGTTAAAACATCAGCACCTTCAGAAATCTGGGTTTCAGCCATTTCTCTGGCAGCAACAGTATCTCCAAAACTACCTGTATAACCAACTTTTATTTCAACATTAGAACTTACTGATTTAACTCCCTGTATAAAGCCTGTATTATATTTAATTGCATCACCTGCTTCAACAGGACCTACAATGCCAACTATGCCGGTTTTAGTTACATGGGCAGCGATGATTCCTGATAAATAGGCTCCTTCTTCAGCATTAGGATCATAAGCATAGACATTATTATGCATAGCATTATATGCTGTACCGTAAGCAAAGGTAGTATTTGGGAAATCTCGTGCTACATCATCAACAATATTTTGATACTGGGCTCCGTGAGCTATAACAATATCATAATTTGGAGCATACTCTCGCATAGCTGAACCAACCTGCACAGCATCATATAGGTTTTCACTGTAAGAAATTTCTGAAATCTTTTTTTCTCCTAATTCTTCTTTTAAGCTAATAACTCCATCATACATTGCCTGACTCCAGGCCATATCGTCAATAGTACTGGGGAATATCATAGCAATACTAACTGCTTCATCTTCCTATAACTAATAATTGGAAATAGAGGTGAAATAATATGAGTGATAAAAAATATGTTTATATTAGAATTTCCAGTAAAGAACAGAATCCGGCCAGATAGGAAGATGGACTTTTAAAAGCTGGTGTTGAAAAAGATTATATTTTTATTGATAAAATGAGTGGGAAGGATTTTGACAGACCCGAGTATTAATTAGTTAAAAGACTGCTTAAAAAGGATGATGTTTTATTAAAGATTTGGATCACCTGGTTAGGAACTGCAGAATGATTAAAGAAGAGTGGAAAGAGATCACGATGGATATTGGAGCAGATATAATAGTTTTCGATATGGATCTTTTAGATACCAGCTTTCAGGTAGAGTTTCAATACAGGATTTTAAAAAATTAAGGAATTCATGATTGCTGTGATGAGTACCTTCTTCCAGTGTCAGGTTAAGTAATTCATCAGTTTTAGATATGATTCCAACTTTTTTTTAAAGAAGGTCTGCCTTTATATCTTGGATTATATCCATTTGCAGAACCTTCCTGATTACCAAAAACAGTACAGACTGTATCATCAAAATCGAGTATTACTTCTTTAGCAGGTTTTATTTTTATAAAATTTGCTTATGATTATAATAAATTACCCATTTGGGTAATTTATTTTTTATATTAATAGTAATATAATTATGGCAATCTATGATTTTATCCAGAACCACAGAGAGCGATTTCCCGTGTTCCCGTGACGAAAATATACCAGGTATTAGAAGGTTTCCAGTCTACTTTCTATGACTGTCTGGATAGAAAACCCAGTCAAAGATAACTTAAAAACTATAAACTAAAACTAAAAATAGCTAAAATACAATGGCAGCATAGCGGCTGCTATAGGAAGCCAGGCAAGACAGAAATTTTTAAATATATAGCTGTTTATCACAACAGAATCAGAATGTATTCGGCGTTAAATTATAAAAGTTTAGAAGATTATGAAAACGACAGGAAATTGCCTAAACTTTGTGTCTAATTTAATGGGGGAAGCTTATTTTTTCTTTCATAAATAGAAAAGCTCTAACTTTAATAAAGTTAGGAGTTTCCCCAAAATTTATTTTCAAGCTGCAAAAAGGGGGCTTTAGTCATCAACGAAATTTTTAGATTTATCTAAAACTCAATTCGGGTGTGAAATAGGGCACACTAATCAATGAGTCCTCCTGACTCATGATTAGCTCACTCCATCCTGCAGTTCAACCCTATTTCTTCCTTCATTTCGTTAAGATTCATTGACTAAAAATTTCAATATTCCTGCATCTCCCTTTTTTGCAGCAGTATATAAAAAATGGGGAAAGTCTAGTTAATAAAGTTAGGTGAAATATTCAAATTATTGTGATATAATTAACAGATTACTACAGTTTAAAGTAAAATTAGGTAATCAAACTATAATTATGGAAACTTTTAGTCAAAAACCACCATTCAATCAGAAACAAAAATCTTGACTTTTCAACCCCAATAATGTAGTCTAGAAACTACGGAAGGGGTTTTGCAGGATTAAAAGTGTTAATACCCTAAAAGATCAGACGCTTTTCAAATTTTAATACTGGAAATTTCACTTCAATAACTCTAAATATTTTTTAAAAATGGCCTTTTTTATTGTCTTCAAGACAGCTTACTAACTCAAACAGCTTACAAAGGCTGTCAGATCAATGAATATAATTTTTTCTCACAAATTCCTTGACGATAATAAGAGCAGCTGTTATAATATTTATTGTTGCTTAAGAGAAGTTTTAGCTTGCGCCCGTAGCTCAACTGGATAGAGCGATTGACTACGGATCAATAGGCTGAGGGTTCGAATCCTTCCGGGCGCACCATTTATTTAGGAGTTTTTATGATTTTTTCTAATGAAGATAAAAAATATATGAAAATGGCCCTGGCAGAAGCCAGGAAAGCGCTAGAGTATGATGAAGTTCCAATTGGTGCAGTTGTTGTTTGTAATGGAAAAGTTGTTGGTAAGGGGTTTAATCTCCGGGAAAAAACCCAGGACCCAACTGCCCATGCTGAGATGATTGCTCTGCGTAAGGCTGCCGAAAAAAAGGTCAGCTGGCGGCTTGAAGACTGCCAGCTTTATGTAACTTTAGAACCATGTCCGATGTGTGCCGGAGCAGTGCTTCAGGCCAGGATAAAAAAGCTTATTTTTGCTGCCAGAGATCCCAAGGCTGGGGCTGTAAAAAGTCTTTATCAGCTGCTTGATGATTCGCGAATGAATCATCAGATAGAAGTTGTTGAAGGTATTATGGAAGAAGAGTCAGCACAGCTTCTAAAAGATTTTTTCCGTGATTTAAGAAAACGGAAGGATGGGTGAGTCTGGCTTAAACCGCTCGACTCGAAATCGAGTAGGCTTTACTGCCTCGAGGGTTCAAATCCCTCTCCTTCCGCCATTAGATTTTATCATTCATAGAATTATATATAAATTTTCAAAGTAGAGACTTTACGGAGAGGTGTCCGAGTCTGGCTTAAGGGGCCCGCCTGGAAAGCGGGTGTAGGCTCACGCCTACCGAGGGTTCGAATCCCTCCCTCTCCGCCATTTAAACTAAAATATAAGATTTGGCCGCACTAAATGGGGTGGTAGCGGTACCCTGTAACCTGCAACCCGCTATAGCAGGATTGAAGCCGTGGCTGAGGGTTTTGTCTTTCAGGGTCTGGCCCTAAAAAGTAGTGTTGACAATTGGGTCTTGCGCAATGGAGCCTTATGAACCCCGTCAGGTCCGGGAGGAAGCAGCGGTAAATAAGTGTCTTCATGTGCCGCAAGGGTGCCTGATTCGAGCCAACTATTAGGGTAACGCCTGGAAGATAAAATTCGAAGCAGGTGTGCGGTCATTTTTTTAACACCCGGAGTTGAGGGTGTTTTTGTTATATTATATAATGATTGTAACACAAAAAGCATATAATATTTTCCAATTTACATGTTTCAAATACTAAAATAAGTCTTCTAAACACAACAATAAAAGCATTTAAAAC
>NZ_QPJN01000050.1:0-10193 GCF_003338615.1 Halanaerobium sp. DL-01 | reverse complement strand
GTTTTAAATGCTTTTATTGTTGTGTTTAGAAGACTTATTTTAGTATTTGAAACATGTAAATTGGAAAATATTATATGCTTTTTGTGTTACAATCATTATAAAGTTACATTTTTAATTATAAAGTTACATTTTTTAAATTATATTGAAGATAAAAATATTATTCAGCATTAGGAATATTATTTAACAGAGGATTTTATTCATAATTATAAAAATTTATTTTGCTTTAATTATAATCCTGTAGTGCTCTGTACTCAATCTTTTCTTCTGAATTGATAGTCTTTAATACTCTAAGCATTGCTGCTGCAGTATCCAGTGATGTAAGACATGGAATTCCCATTTCTGCTGCCGCCCGCCTGATTTTAAATCCATCTCTTTCCGGTATTTTCCCCTTTGTCATCGTATTTATTACCAGGTCTATTTCATCGGCAAATATTTTTTCAACAGAGTTCGGTGATCCCTCAGATATCTTCTTGATATCTTCAACTTTAATACCTTCTTCTTTAAGCACAGCTGCTGTTCCTTCAGTTGCAGCCACCGCAAATCCAAGTTTAACAAATTTTTTAAGATATTTTAAGGCTTCCTTTTTATCATCATCTGCAATTGTGGCAAGTATTTTTCCTTTTTGAGGAATTTCTATTCCTGCTGCTGTTAAACCTTTATATAATGCTGTCTCATAATCTTCTGCCAGTCCCAAAACTTCTCCCGTGGATTTCATCTCTGGACCTAAATTGGTGTCAACCCTGGCAAGTTTGGAAAACGAAAAGACCGGAACTTTTACAGCTGTATGGGGTTTTTCAGGAATAATTCCACTATTCCATCCTAGCTTTTTTAGTTTATGGCCCAGAATAGCTTTTGTGGCAAGCTCTATCATTGGTACACCAGTAACTTTGCTCAAATAGGGAATTGTTCTGCTTGAGCGAGGATTAACTTCTATTACATATACCTTATTATTGCTGACAACATACTGAATATTTAATACACCTTTTATTTTTAATTCTTTTGCAAGTTTGATGGTATATTCGGACACCTTTTCTTTTAATTCTTCAGAAAGTTTTTGTGGAGGATAAACAGCTATACTATCTCCAGAGTGAACTCCAGCCTTTTCTATATGTTCCATTATACCTGGAATTATAACCGTTTCACCATCAGAGACAGCATCAACTTCAATTTCATTTCCTATTAAGTACTTATCAATTAATACCGGCCGGTCTGCAGAAACTTTAACTGCATTTGCCATATATTCTTTTAATTCATTTTTATTATATACAACTTCCATAGCTCTCCCACCGAGCACATAAGAGGGTCTAACCAGCACCGGGTATTCTATTTCTTTGGCAATTTTTTCTGCTTCATTCAGCGACAGTGCCATCCTGCCATCTGGAACGGGAATATTGATTTTCTTTAACAATTTAATAAATCGTTCTCTATCTTCTGCCAGATCGATTGAATTTATTGGTGTGCCAAGTATATTAACCCCTTCATCTGCCAGATCTTTACTCAAATTTACTGCTGTCTGACCCCCAAACTGGACAATTACCCCTTCCGGATTTTCATTATCTACAATGTGTATAATATCTTCTTTTGTAAGTGGTTCAAAATATAATCTATCTGAAGTATCAAAATCAGTGCTTACAGTTTCTGGATTGTTATTTACAATGATAGATTCGTATCCAGCTTCAGCAAGTGCCCAGGCCGAGTGAACACTGCAGTAATCAAATTCTATACCCTGACCAATTCGAATAGGCCCAGAACCGAGAACAATTACTTTTTTCTCCGCAGCTGCTTCTGCTTCATTATATTCTTCGTAAGATGAATAATAATAAGGTGTTTCTGCTTCAAACTCTGCCGCACATGTGTCAACCATTTTGTAAACTGGTTTTAATTTATACTTTTCTCTAATGTTTTTAATTTTCGCTTCTGTATTCCCGGTAAAAATACCGATCTCTCTATCCGAAAAACCCTTTTCTTTTGCTTTTTTCAGCAGCTGCCTGTCCGGTTCTTCACTATTAACTTTATTTAACTCTTTTTCTATATCAATTATATTTTTTATTTTATTAAGAAAAAATGTGCTTATTTCAGTTATCTGAAATACTTCTTCTACAGTCCAACCTCTGCGCATAGCTTCAGCTATAATAAACAATCTGCTGTCATCTGCTTTTTTGAGAAGTTCTCTGATATCCTTATCACTTAAATCTTTACTTTCTTCTATATAAAGACCACTGCAGCCAATCTCCATTGATCTGACTGCCTTCAGCATAGAGGCTTCCAGACTTCTTTCCAGTGCCATAACTTCACCTGTGGCCTTCATCTGAGTTCCAAGTTTTCGATCAGCATAATGGAATTTATCAAAAGGCCAGCGTGGAATCTTAAATACCACATAATCCAGGGCTGGCTCAAAGCAGGCTGTAGTTTCACCTGTCACCGCATTCTTTATTTCATCCAGCCTGTATCCCAAAGCAATCTTAGCCGACACTTTTGCAATTGGATATCCTGTTGCTTTAGATGCAAGTGCACTGGAGCGGCTTACTCTGGGATTAACCTCTATTATATAATACTGAAAGCTTTCTGGATCCAGTGCATACTGAACATTACAGCCACCTTCAATTCCTAAAGCTTTTATTATTTTCAGGGCTGAACTTCTAAACATCTGATATTCTTTGTCTGTTAAAGTCTGACTGGGAGCAGCAACTATACTGTCACCGGTATGTACTCCAACCGGATCAAAATTCTCCATATTACAGACAACTATACAGTTATCACCGGCATCCCGCATAACTTCATATTCAATTTCTTTCCAGCCTTTAATACTTTTTTCTATCAAAATTTGTCCAATTAAACTGTGTTTAAATCCCCGTACAGCAATTTCTTTTAACTCTTCTAATATACCTGTTTCTGCCAGATTAATTGCCAGATTTAAAGCAATCTGACCACCTAAAGTTGGAATCAACCCATCCGGTTTTTCTTTTTTTATAATCTCTGTAATACTCTCCAGAGTTAAAGGTTCAATATATACTCGATCTGCCATGTTTTCATCTGTCATAATTGTTGCTGGATTACTATTTATGAGTACAACTTCAATACCCTCTTCTTTTAAAGCACGACAGGCCTGACTTCCCGAATAATCAAATTCTGCTGCCTGACCAATAATAATTGGACCTGAACCAATAACCATTACCTTTTTGATATCTTTTCTCAGCGGCATATTTTCCCCCTATTGTGCTGTTTTATTATCTTTAATCAAACATTTCCATAAATTGATCAAATAAATAATGCGAATCTTCCGGGCCAGGTGAAGCCTCCGGATGATATTGTACCGAAAAAGCTGGATACTTTTTGTGTTCAATACCCTCAACAGTACCGTCATTAACATTTACATGTGTTAAATTTAAATCAAGTTCTGAAAGTGATTTATCATCAAGTGCAAATCCATGATTTTGAGAAGTTATATAAACTTTATTTGTTTTGAGGTCTTTAACAGGATGATTTGCTCCACGGTGTCCAAATTTCAATCTAAAGGTTTTCGCCCCACAGGCTTTTCCCAAAAGCTGATGGCCGAGACAGATTCCAAACAGCGGATATGTCATACAGACTATCTCACCTTTGTATGAGGGATCGGTTAATATTTCCTGATATCCTGTCATACTGGTATTAAAGACCACTTCACCAGCTGCTTCATTTTCTGCTCCAAATATGCTGCCTTTAAAAATACTGCCATCTTCTAAAACAAGCCTAGCTTTCTTCATTATCAGCCTCCTGCTAAAATATTTTAGAAATAAAAAAACTCCTCACCAGATAAACTGATAAGAAGTTAAATTGGCAGGGCGAAATATTACCTTGCTCTTAAATATCTCCTTTTCAGTCTCTCTGGACTGATTTAAAGGGAAATAATATTAAGTTTTAAATAAAAAATCTTCTTACGGCAAGCAAGAAGGGAATTTTGTCTATATTTTTCCTTACTAGCCTCTCTGGACTAATTTAAAGAACAATTTATTTTCGCCAATAATATCATAGCATCATACATAAGTCAAGCAGATTAGAATAAGGAGTTTCCCCAAAATTTATTTTCAAGCTGCAAAAAGGGGGCTTTAGTCATCAACGAAATTTTTAGATTTATCTAAAACTCAATTCGGGTGTGAAATAGGGCACACTAATCAATGAGTCCTCCTGACTCATGATTAGCTCACTCCATCCTGCAGTTCAACCCTATTTCTTCCTTCATTTCGTTAAGATTCATTGACTAAAAATTTCAATATTCCTGCATCTCCCCTTTTTGCAGCAGTATATAAAAAATGGGGAAAGTCTATGATTAGAATATATTTCTTTAAATAAATATCCTGCCAGAAAATTCCAGCAGGATTAAATATCTTTATATTAAACCAGTAAAGCAGGTACAAGTGGATTTAAACCTGACCCTTCAGCTGATAGTCCATCAAAATTACCATTTGCTATAATTACTGCAGTCACTATTCCGATTATTAATCCTAATTTCTTTTTATGTTTAAGCAAACTGCACCTCCAGAAATATTATTTGCTAAAATCTTTATATCCAATCTTTGCTCTTGAATTGGTAGGCTTATTGACAATCATATAATTAAAATTTCAGCTTACTTAACGACAAATTATTAATTAATCTCTGGAGGCTTTCCACTTCCTCCCCGTGCATCTATATAAATTATTTTCTCTATTTTCCCTTTTCTATGTCCGAGCAGATAATCTGTCATATTAGCAGCAGAACAGGAATGATTGGGGATAATCTCTACCTTATCTCCAACTTTCAGCTCAGTTTTATCTTTAATTTTAACTTTAGCAACTTCTTCTGATAAACCAGTAATTAATAATTCTGGATGGTCTTTTACAACACCATAGCCTTTAATATTTGAATTACCATGTGCACCCTTATCCAGACCCAGACATTTGCTCCCTGCATTTAGAATAAACAGATCATCAGCAGGCTGAGAAATAATTGATGCCATAACTGTTAATGAACACCTTTCCAGCGGCACAACCCCGACAGCTGCCTGCATATTATCATAAAACACATAGTTGCCCGGCCTCAAAACTGTAATAACATCAGATTCAGCAGCAAAGTTCGCCGTGGGAGTACTTCCTGTTGCTGCCATTTCAATATTAAAACCATTTTCTTCTAAATTTCTTACAGCCGCTTCTACCGCTTCCACCTCTTCAGCAGCAGCTTTTTTTACTTCTGCCATATTTGCAGCTCCATAAACCTGACCGGGATGAGTGCATATTCCCTTCAGTATAAGGTTGTCATATTTCTTTAATTTTTCTGCCAGTTCAGCTGATTTTTCCGATTTTACTCCCAGCCTGTGTAAACCAGAATCAATTATTATAAGATATTCTGCTTTTATTTTTTCTTCTGCCAGAAGTCTGTCAAACTTTTCGGCAGCATTTTCCCCATCAAAAGCCAGAATGATATCCGCCTTTTTAAGAAGTTCAATAATTCTTGAAATATTCTTTTCATCAACAACAGGATAGGCCAGTGCAATACTGTCAAACCCTGCCTCCACCAGTTTTTCTGCTTCAAGTACAGTCCCAGCCAGAAATCCAGCTGTACCTTTTTTAGCCTGCATTTGTGCAATCTGCATACTTTTATGTGTTTTTACCATTGGCCAAAGTTCTTTATTATTTTTTTTACACATCTCTGCCATAGATTCAATATTCATATCAAGTATATCCAAATCAACAAAAAAAGATGGAGTTGAAAATTCTCTTTTTACCATATTTACACATCCTTAGATTTATTTATACTGTGCGTTTTTTGCACTGTCAGAAGTCCCTTATTTACATTTTATTTTAACTGAGAAGTTCCTGAATATCTTCCCAGGTTATTGCACTGATTGGATTGACATTGTTCTCAATTATATTATCAAATAAATCCTGTTTTTTCTGCTGCAGTTTAAGCATCTTTTCTTCCACTGTACCTTTTGTTATAAGTTTATATACTATAACTCTATTTTCCTGTCCAATTCTGTGGGCCCGATCCGAAGCCTGCCTTTCTACCATTGGATTCCACCAGGGATCAACATGTATTACTATATCAGCAGAAGTCAAATTAAGGCCAATACCTCCTGCTTTTAAGCTTATAAGAAAAGCATCTATATTCTCATTATTATTAAAATTATTCACTCTTTCCATCCTATTTCTCGTACTACCATCTAGATATTCATAATTGATATAATTTTTTTCAAAGTGTTCTTCTATCAATTTTAGCATTTTAACAAACTGGCTAAAAACTATAACTTTATGCCCACCACTTACTGCATCATTTACAAGTTCCTCCAGGGTGTCCAGCTTACCGGAATTGTGTTTTAAACCTTCATTTCCCAGCACTAAAGAGGGATGGTTGCATATCTGCCTTAGCTTTGTCAGAGCTGTCAGCACATTGATATGAGAGCGTTCAAAACCTCTTTCTTCAACAGTCACTTTCAAATTATTTTTCACTTCATCCAGAACCATCTGATAACTGTCTTCCTGCAGCTGTGTCATATTTACAGGCTGAATATTTATAATTTTTTCCGGCAGTTCTGCCAGAACTTCTTCTTTACGTCGGCGCAGTATAAAAGGAGCTACCCGTTCTTTTAATTCTTTCATTTTCTGCTGGTCATTATTTTTAGATATCGGTGTATAAAAATTTTTATTAAAATAGCTGTAATTCCCCAGATAACCCGGCATCAGATAATCAAATATAGACCACAGTTCGGCAGCAGAATTTTCCAGCGGTGTTCCTGTAAGAGCCAGTTTTGTATCAGCCTTTATATTCTTTACCGATTTCGCCCTTTTTGTCCTGTGATTTTTTATATGCTGTGCTTCATCAAGTATGGCCAGAGAAAACTTCAGCTTCTCCTGATTAATCTTCTTGATATCCCTGCTGATAACTGAATATGAAGAGATTATTAGCTCATACTCAGAAAAAGAATTCCTCATATCATCTCTTTCATCTGGTGTTCCGTAATATACAAGTGTTTCTAGATTATCAAAAAATTTATCTGATTCCTCTTTCCAGTTATAGATTAAAGTTCTGGGGCATACTACCAGTACCGGCTGCTGAGGAGATACACTTTTAATTAATGTCAGCATCTGCAGTGTTTTACCTAAACCCATATCATCTGCAAGTATTCCACCAAAATTGAACTTCTGGAGAAAATTAAGCCAGTAAAATCCTTCTTTTTGATAATCTCTCAGTATATCTTTAACTTCTGATGGAATTTCCTTTTTTTTAACTGCTTTACTGCTGCCAATTTCCTTATCCAGTTCATTGAAAACTCTGCTGCCTTCAAATTTTATTCCGGATTTCTGCAGCATATTTCTGTAATAAAGCAGATTGTGGTAGCGGCTGCGGTATTCCCCATCTGAAGATTTTTCAGAATGATCCAATATGTGGTCAATACTCTTTTCTTTTTCTCCCATATTAATAACAAAGTATTTTTTATCTATCTTTACATATGCTTCTCCTGTTCTATTGTAAGAAATCATTTTTTTAAGTTCCTGCCTGCTGTAAGTTTTACCTCCAAGATTATAGCTTATTTTGAAATCAAACCAGTTTATCCCTTCCCCATCAGAAAATTCTATAATCGGCTCAAGTTCTATATTTTTAATTTCTATTTCATCAAATGAGTCAGTGGTCTTAACCTCCCATTCTTCCGGTATATGTGGAAGTCCATCGGTTATAAAATTTTGGATATCAGATTCATTTTTCAAAATAAACCGATCTGGTCTTACAGTAAAATTATAATCTTCTAAAAATCGAATTATTTTAGAAAACTCTCGGATGTCTTTTGTATACCAGGTATATGGATCTTCTTCTGACTGAATATAATTATTTTTTTCCATATCAAGACCTAAAAGTTCAGTATTACAGTAATCTTCACCAGAAAAGTTAACTTTTATATCACATAAAATCTTCTCTTCACTGTAATCAAGCTTTATACTGACATCCGGTTCTTCCTTTATCAATTGATATTTTGTAAGGTTCCCCTTTATTTCAAGAGGTGTATTTTTCTGCAGCACAGGCAGCATTTCAAAAAGAAATTCCCCTCTTCTTTTTTCAGGAATATCAATGTTTTTATCAAGTTCATTATATCCTGAAAGATCAACCGGATGCACTTTATTTTCTATCACAGACCAGAATAGATTTTCTTCCTGATTACTGTAAATAGGATAACCAGGATCTACTGTCATTAGTTTTATTTTTTCTATATCACCTGTCAGCTTAAGTTTCGGATAAAGTGTTTTGCCACTTTCAGCCTGCTGTTTTATTTCATCCATAACTACACTGTAATTTTCAATAAGTTTAAGTAGAAATTCAAAATTATCCTCATTTTTAGTTAAAAGCAGTGAGTGTTTTTCTCTCCCCTTTGTTTTATCCAGGCTGCTGAGTTTTTCTACCATCTGCAGTTCTTTATCAGTAAAATTCCTCTCAAATATATTTTCCTTAAAAAGAAAAACAAGGTCTCCATTTAAAGCTTCTATAATATCATTCATTTCAGAATCGGAAATTTGATCAGATATTATGATAAGTTTAAAGTTGCTCAAACTCTGGTCCAGAACTCCCTTTAATCTGTATTCAAGTTTCGGTTTTTTATCCGGATTAAATCGTTCAGTCAGCTCTATCAGCTTTTGATAGTTGTAGTTTATAGAGTTCTGCTGCCGCAGCTTATTATAATCTTCACTAAAAAACTTATATAAAACCGCTATCTCGTGCTTGCAGTATTCTCCCCAGTCATAAGGACAGCTGCAGACACCATCAATGTAATACTTATCTCCATAAAACTCCAGATAAAGTTCAACTTCATAGTCTCTAGTTCCACTTACCTGAGCATTTATCTGAAATTCGTTTTCTCCCGTGACCTTTGGAAAATATCTTTTAATATAACCCTGATGATAGTATTTTAATCCTCTTCTGTAAATACTGTCAGGCACCAATTCTCTGATAATATTTTCATCTATCATTTTTACATCTCCTGCTTATATAAATTTGCACTTATGTTTATTTTATCATACCAGGAAGAGAAAAACACCTCTCATATGAAAGGTGTTTTATATATATGCGTACTCTTAATAATTTTATTTTTTATTTAATGTAAAATTATTTTACTTTTTAACAGCAATCTCATGTTACTTTTTCCGCAAAAACTTATCTTACAGAATTTATACTGCTTTCAATATTTTTAACTACATAAACCCATCATATTTCTTTTTCACTAAAGCACTGAATACATAATCTATCATTGTAATAAAATCAAATACCGGCAGCTTTACCTTATCCTGAATAGCTTTCGCATATGGTGGCAGCATACTGCATTCCAATAGCACTGCTTTTACTTCAGGGTTTTCTCTTACCAGTTCTTCAGCAGCTTCTACCGCCTCTTTTTCCATCTGCTCTGAGTCAAGTTCTCCACATTCCTCAATAACTGTTTTTCGAAAAGATTCTTTATCTTCCATACCTTTTAATACAATATCATCAGGATCAGCATTTACTGCCTTAAGAAAATCATCATCCAGCTTGCTGGACTCTGCACTTATTACTCCTACTTTGCTGTTTTTATCAAGTATAGAAGAAATAAATGGAATCTGGAGCAGGCTTGATAAAAACACCGGTATATCAACCGCTTCTGCTATCTCTTTCTGAAAAAGAGCAAAAAAACCACAGTCAGCTGTTATTGCCCTTACACCATCCCGTTCCAGTTCCTTTGCTGCTTTAATTATGACTTCCAGACCACTTTTATCTTTTTCCAGCAGCTGTTTAAAGTTCACTCCTTTTACAAGTTTATATCTAACCGGATAGTCAAAGGTGCTGGCATTACCAACATCTCCAGGTATAAAAGGTGCAGCATAATCCAGAAGCAAAATTCCAACAGCTTCACCATAATTCATCTGATTTTTATTAGCTTTATAAAGCATAATTTTTCCTCCCTCGTTAATTATTATATCATAATTAGGTGTGTTTTGTATTTTTTATTAAGATTTTTCTCTAAAAACATAGAAATATGAGTCCTTTTCCTTTATAATAATAGTAATTACACAAAATTATACAGCAGAGACTCCATGTAGATGCTGTATCTAAAAAAATAGAAAGGGTGATTTTCCCCAGTTTAAATCTAAAAAGGATACTCAAAATTCTTATCGTAGTAATAAGTTTATTAGAAAAAATGGGACTACTAATATTGAAATTA
>NZ_QPJN01000049.1:0-10382 GCF_003338615.1 Halanaerobium sp. DL-01 | reverse complement strand
TTATTAGCTAAACATAATAATTGAAATTCAAAACCGTCTGCTATTTTCTCGGGGCAAGCCCACGAGGTTTGCTAGCAGACTATAACTTCTATCACATGCTGAGACGTATGAGGAGGTAGTAGAGCATGTCGAGAATGGCTTAACAAAATTAGGAATTTAATATTTCGACATATTTCATATCCATGCTGCCAGAGAGTCAGAGCCTTTTTCTAAAAGAAAAGAAGCTCTGCGTGCACTGATTGATCTGAAAGTAAAGGGTAAAATAAAAAATATTGGAATTGCCACCCACTATGTTGAAGTTGTAAAAAGGGCAGCAGAAAATGAGAATATTGATGTTGTTTTTGCAATTTATAATATAACAGGCAGAGGAATAGTAGATGGAAGCAGAGAAGATATGAGCTCAGCATTGAAGTATGCACACGATTCTGGCAAAGCTGTTTATGCAATGAAGCCTCTTGCGGGAGGTAATTTGATTGATGATATAAATGAGGCCTTTGAATTTGTTTTAAATAAAGAGTTTATAGATTCTATTGCAGTTGGAATGGTTGCAAAAGAAGAAGTGGATTTAAATCTAAAAATATTTGCCGGTGAAAAAATAACCGAGGATATGAAAATAGAAAAAGAGAAGAAAAAGCTTACTATATTGAATAAGCTGTGTATAAAATGTTTGAAATGCATAGAAACCTGTCCTAATTATGCACTTTCCATTGTTGATGATAAGGTTACAGTGGATCACGAAAAATGTATACTCTGTGGATATTGCAGTCCTGTTTGTCCCCAATTCTGTATTAGAATAACATAAACTTTTTAATTTGGAATCATAAACTCCGCCTGATAGATATTAAAAATATTTAGGCGGAGTTTTCTTATTTTATATATTTAATTTTCCCCTAATATTTCAGAAGTTGTGTTATCAGTTGTAAACTGCATAAAAATGACAATTGATAATATAGTAATGCCGAAAAGATCGGATTCCCAGCCTGGAAATAACAGGCCAACAGCACTTATTCCGAGCAGAAGCTGTTCAATAATTGTTGTTCTCCTTTTTAGATAGCCTAAAACCCCAGCAGAAAGTGCAAATACTCCAATAAGAGAACTCATTGTAATAATTATTACTCCTACCAGATTGGTATTTATTAGAAGTAAAGAGGGGGAATATGCAAAAATAAATGGAACAACAAAGCCTGCGAAGGCTAGTTTTACTGCTGTAAATCCTGTTTTAAGCGGATTGGATTCTGCAATTCCTGCTCCTGCATAGGCTGCAAGTGCAGCTGGAGGTGTCAGATCAGCAACAACTCCAAAATAGAGAACAAAAAGATGTGCTGCAAGTATAGGAACACCGAGTTCAGTTAAAGCAGGGGCGGCCATAGTGGCCAGAACTATATAAGTTGCAGTTGTCGGTAGACCCGTTCCTAAAATTGTACAGGCTACCATAGTAAAAAATAAAGCTAAGAATAAATTACCATGCGCAAGTGAAACTGTTATTGTGGTGAATTTAAGTCCCAGACCGGTTAAAGTTGTAGAACCTACTATAAACCCTACACTGGCACATGCAGCTGCAACCCCGAGAGCAGAAATGGCTCCTTCTTTTAATGTATCTATAAGATCTTTAAGGTTCATTCTTGTATCTTTTTTCAAAAAAGAAAGAGCAAAAGAGACAAGTATTCCTATATATGCTGCCCTTAATGGGGTATAACCTTTAAAAAGATAATAAAATATTATTACCAGAGGAAGAATCATATGGCCTCTATTTTTTAAGACATTTAATAATTTTGGAATTTGATTTTTATTCATACCTTTTAAACCCAATTTTTTGGCCTCAAAATGGACCATTAAACCAACAGAAAAATAATATAAAATTGCAGGTAAAATTGCTGCTTTGGCTATGTTGGCATATGGTACTCCAATAAATTCTGACATAATAAAGGCGGCGGCTCCCATTATTGGCGGCATTATTTGTCCACCGGTTGAAGCAGCAGCTTCTACTGCAGCAGCAAATCTCGGCTTATAGCCTACTCTTTTCATTAATGGGATTGTAAAAGAACCTGTTGTTACTGTGTTGGCAACTGAACTTCCAGAAATAGAGCCCATAAAACCACTGGAAATAACAGCAGCTTTTGCCGGGCCTCCGGTAGTTTTACCGGTTAATGCCATGGCCAGATCTATAAAGAGATCTCCTAAACCAGTCCTTTTAGCAAAAGAACCTAACAGTAAAAACAGAAAAATATATGTTGCAGATACTCCAAGTGGTATGCCAAAGATACCTTCAGTTGTAAAGTACATATGGCTGGCAATTCTGGACCAGGAATATCCTCTGTGTGCCAGCATGCCAGGCATCTGAGGACCATAATGAGCATATGCCAAAAAGAGAACAGATATAACTGGCAGTTCTGGCCCGATCACTCTTCTGGTTCCTTCCAGTACAACAATTATTGCAGTAATTGCCATAATATAATCAAGCTGTGTAAACATACCGGCTCTTCGTACTAATTCCTGATAGTTTATAAATATATATGAAGATATAACAATACTGAGTCCGGCCATAATGATATCAAAAAACAGGAATATTTTATTATTTTTTTTCCCTTTTACTGGTGGATAAAGCAGAAAAATAAGTGTAAATATAAATCCTAAATGTACGGATCTCTGTTTTAAAGCCAGTAATATTCCAAATCCCGCAGTATAGAGGTGGAATAGAGAGAGAGAAACAGCTATAATGGTAATTATTAATGCTGCTTTACCTCTGAAATTTCTATAATCAGCAGTTGGATCAAAATCTTTCAAAAGTTCATTTTCTTTTAATGGTGGTTTTTCAGACATTTTTTATCTCCTCCAGAATTTTTGAAAAGACCTTTTCTCTTTCAAGATATATTTTTAAGAGATTTTCATCTTCAGATAAACTATAGAGTTTATAAGTATTATCTGCATATATAAATTTATGTTCAGCATAACTGCTTACTCTAAGCAAAATTTCTGGTAATTGCTGATCAATATTATCTATAATAAATTTATCATTTTTTAATTTATAATCGTTTTTATTCAAAAAAGGTAAGCCGGCACCATACGATTGATATATGGTTTTTTTTAGATATATTTTTTCATTTTGAATTATAAAAATTTCAAAAACAGGTGTTCTTGCTACAGAATGATTATATTTAATTGTAAAAGAATCTGTATTTTTTACTGGTTCAGAAAAAATTAGATTATTCTTGTCCAGATCATAAATTTTTAAAGTTAAAACAGTGGAATTGAAATATAGCAATAAAATAAAAGAAATTATAATCATAAGTGCTGTAAAATATTTTTTCATAATGGATTATGACCGGGTATAGAAAACCCGGTCACCTCCCTTCCAACTCAAAAATTACTTATTCAGCTTAATTAAAATAGTCACTAAAATTCCATAAATCAACTTCAAAATTATAAAGATAATTATTCAACTTCATTAAAGTATTTTTCTGCACCAGGATGAAGTTTAACTGTCATACCATCTTTAGCATTTTCAAGTTTAATATCTTTTGCTCTGTCATGTGCATTGATAAGTGTATCGCGATTTTCGAAAATAGCTTTAGTAATATTATAAACAAGTTCTTCTGAAAGATCAGAATCTGCAACTAAAATTGCTTTTAAAGCAACAGTAGTAACATCTTTATTTAAACCATTATAAGTACCTGCAGGAACTGTTACACCAGTAAGATATGGATATTTGCCGTTTAAAGCTTTTATATCTGCTTTACTAAAATTTAGTAAAGAGATTTTCTGGGTGGCTGCAACATCCATAACTGCTGCAGTGGGTATACCTGCTGTTAAAAAAGCAGCATCTATCTGCCTGTCTTTAAGACGGCTTGCAGCTTCTCCAAATGATAAGTAATCTTCTTCGATATCATCATAACTCAATCCAAAAAAGTTTAGAATTTGGCTGGCATTAGCCTCAGCACCACTGCCGGGAGCTCCAACCGCTACTTTTTTTCCTTTTAGATCAGATATTTTTTCTATACCTGCATCTGCTCGAACTACAATCTGTATAACTTCGGGATATAGTGCGGTAATACCTGTCATATTTTTAACAGTATTTCCTTCAAATTGATTCTGGCCATTAACCGCATAACTGGCTATATCATTCTGCAGTATGGCAAGTTCAACTTCCTGATTATAAATTAATCTGCTGTTTGTAACAGAGGCACCTGTAGACTGAGCAGAAGCATTTACATTTTCTATGTTTTCATTCAGTACCTTTGCAATTGCACCACCAATTGGGTAATAAGTACCGGAAGTTCCTCCTGTAGCTATGGATAAAAATTTTGTTTGGGCCATAACACTTCCGGAAACAAAAAGACTAAAGACAGTTAAAAGACTGAGCATAACGAAAATCTTTCCTTTTTGATTAAACATTAATATCTACTCCCTTCTATTAATATAAATAAATTGAAAAATAGGTAAAAATAAACCTACTTAATTATATAATAAATTTTATTATAAATCAAGTATAAATATTTGTTAATATAAATAATATATTTGTAATTTGTAAATTAGATGGATTATTTTTTAAATTTGTTCAAAAAAAAGAGCAGTTTAACTGCTCTAAAAATTATTGCTGTTAATATTTCTGTATTGTGTTGGTGTAATACCATTAATAGTTTTAAACGTTCTTTCAAAATGATTTAAAGTATTGAAACCAACATTCATTGCAATATCAGTGATATTTAAATTTGTGCTGGTCAGCATTTTTTGTGCTTCAATTATACGTCTGCTGTTGATAAATTCTATGACTGTAAATCCAGTTTTCTTTTTAAAAAAGTGGCTCAAATAGTATTTGCTGATATATAAATTTTGAGCAATATCTTTTAGAGTAAGACCTCTTTTATAATTATTATTGATATATTCAATTATTTGGTGGAGTTTTTGGTTGGAAGAATCCACTTTTTGTTCAGGAAAATTATTTTTTTCTGTAAGTCTAAAAATTATAACAAACATTTCTAAAAGATAGGCATGAATAATTGACTGATATCCAGGCTGTTTTTTGGTTGATTCGAAAATTAATTTTTCTGTAATATATTTTAATTTGTTGTATTGAGAGTTGTTTAATTTTAAAGATTTAATATTTTTGTTAAAAATATACAGTGGATTAAAATCACTTTCAATATTGTTAAAATAACTTTTTAGAAAATTTTCTTTTATATGAATGATAAATCTATCGAAACTAGGGTTTTTTTCAGATATTTTTGGTCTGTGGATTTCTGATTCGTCAATTATAAAAATAGTTTTGTCCTGAATTTTATAATTCCTATTTTTTATAAAAAATCTTCCACAGCCGCTGTTTGTCAGCAGAAGCTCGTATGCATTATGGTAATGTTTGTCTCCTCTTAAAACTACTGGCTTTTTTCTGTGAGAAATAATAAAATCCTCTATAAGTAAACTAAAATCAGATTTACTGTGATCAATATCACTGGTCATAAGAACTCACTTCCTGTAATTTTACTATTCCTGCCGAGCGCAAATTTGTACCGCAAAATAATGACACCAATAAGGCATAATAAAAGAAACGAACTGGCAAGAATGAAAATAAATTTCAAATTCAAAACACTGTACATATAGCCAAATAAAAGAGCAAATATAGTGGTTGCAAAACTTACACTGGACTGCCAGATGCCTATGGAAAAGCCCCTTTTCTCCGGTTTTACAGTTTCAGCTGCAAGTGCATTTAAGATTGGGTTCAAAACCGTAAAGCCAATAGATATTAAAAAAACAAACAGAATAAGAAGATAAAAATTTGTTAAAAAAGGAAGCAGCATAATGGATACGGCAGGAATTATTACTCCTCCATAGACAAAAACCATTCTTCCATATTTATCAGATAGGCTGCCCATAATACCCCCAAATATTATCTGAGATAGACCTTTAACACTTAATATAAATCCAACAGCCCTCATAGAAAGACTTATTTCATTAAGATAAAGAGGTAGATAATTATCTGTCAAAATCATAATTGCAGAAATGGTAAATCCACTCAATATAACTATAAGGTATTCTGGATTTTTAAGCAGAATTTTAGTATCTTCAATAAAGCTGCTGTTTTTCTCTGGTTTTAAAGACTTTTGTTGCCCAACTAACTTTATTTCAGGCAGATTTTTTAGAAGAAAAGCATTTAAAAGAAATGATATTAACAGTATAATAAAAAGAGCATAATACCCCCAGAGGTCACTTGCTAAACCTCCTAAAACTGGGCCAATAAAAAATCCCATTCCAATTCCTGCAGTTCTAATTCCCAGATTTTTCCCGCGCTCTTCTGCATCCATTTCGGAAAAATAAAAGGCTGTACTGGCCATGAAAGCAGCTCTGCTTATTCCTGTTAAAAATTGAGCGGTACATAATATGAAAAAACTCCCCGGAAAAAAATAAAATATTACTCCAATTATAAATATAATATTTGATAATATAAGCACATTTTTACTTCCTATTTTGTCAATTAGAAAACCAATATAAATTTTGGTAAATCCACTGGGGAGGTTGTAAAAAAATATAATTTGGCCGATTAAAAATTGCGTTATACCAAATTCTTTAGCATAAATTGGAATTAATGGCAGAAAAAAGTAAGTCTGTGTTATCATTAGAACATGTAGAGCAAAAATAAATATCTTTTTTTTCTTCATATTATGTATCTTTCCTTTCTAAAATAAAATTATTATTGTAAGAATTCGCAAAAAAATTAGATAATCCTTTATTTTTTTAAACTTATACAACAATATATGCATGATTATTTACTATTGAACAATATATGAAAGGCATTCTTCGTCAAAATATTCTATTATATTAGTATAAGATAAAATATTCTAATAAGTAATCAATTATTTTAATTGCCGTCCTTTTGTTTGGCAAAACATTTGACAAAGAAATAATATATATTTTTATTGAGTGTATGAGCGAATAATTTAATGAATTTTCAGACAATAATGAAAAAGGAGATTACTATTATGAGTATTTTATATAAAATTCAGCTTATACAAGCTTCATTCTGCAGTTATATATAGTGTTATAATTTTTTATGTTTAAAAAATATAAAATATAATTAATATAAGGTAATAAGTTAGAAGGAGGTGGTTGTGAAATTATATCAGCTGGATGTTGTAGAACAAAGCACTAAAAAATTCAAGGGGGTTTCATTTTATGTTAAAGAAATCGAGAATTTTAGTAATGGTATTAATCATGGTTTTTGTGATTTCCAGTTTGTCCCTGGCGGCTTATCCAGAAAAGCCAATTAAGATGCTTATGGGTTTCAGTCCTGGTGGAGGTAGTGATGCACTTGCACAGTTAATTGAACCATTTCTACAGGATATTTTAGATACAAGTTTTGTTAATGAGTATAAGCCTGGTGCTACAGGAGCAATTGCCTGGACTCAACTGGCTTATGATACTCCTAATGATGGATATACAATCAGTGTAACAAACACTCCAATGCTTATGACTAACTATATTATGAATGAAGAAATAGTATATCATATTGATATGTTTGATCCTATTGCAAATATAGTAACAGACCCTGGTATTATGGTTGTACCAGCAGATAGTTCATTTGATACAATGGAAGAATTAATGGCATATGCTGAAGAGAATCCTGGAGAAGTTACTGTTGGCCATTCTGGTGTTGGTGGAGATGACTTTTTCTCGATGCTAATTCTGGAAAGAGAAACAGGACTTGACTTTCAGCTTATTCCCTTCACAGGTGATGGACCTTCATGGCAGGCAGCTATGGGTGGAAAAATTGATGCAAGCAGTAATAACGTAGGTATCACATATCCACAGGTTAAAGAAGGTAACTTAAAAGCACTTGCTGTTTATTCTGAAAAAAGATTGGACGCACTGCCAGATGTTCCTACAATGAAAGAATTAGGATATAATGTTGTTGCAGGTTCTTCACGTGGTATCAGTGGACCTAAGGGTATGCCAGAAGAAGCAGTAAATACATTAATAGCAGCTGTAGAAGAAATGGCCAAAGATCCTGAGTTCCAGAAGGCTGCAGCAGATAGAGCTATGAATCTTGATATTAAAACAGGTGATGAATATTGGGAATACTTACAGACTCAGTCTGAAATTTATGGTGAAATCTGGGAAAACGTTAAAGATCAGTACCAAAATTAAATAAAGCTGCATTAAATATTGAATATAAATAAAGGCATTTAAGACATAAAAATAGAAGGGATTTTTAAAAATCCCTTCTATTTTCTTAAAAGGAAGGTGACAATTGGCGTGAAATTGTTTAAAGCATTATGGAAATATTTTTTAACTGCTGCTGTGGTTTTAACAATGGCTGGAGTTTTTTACAGTAGAACCGGTAAATTACCCAGTATGGCTAAAAGATTTCCTGTTATTTTGATTTATATAATTGTATTTTTCACTATTTTAATGCTGGTGGAGCAAATTTTGAAATTTGTTAATAAGGATAAGCCTAAAAAGAAAAAAAAGAAAAAAATTGATTCTGAATTTACAGATGCTGTAGGAGAAATTGATTATTTAAAAGCGTTTATATTTGCAGTTATGATAGGAATTTATGTTTTCACTTTAAAAACTCTTGGTTATTTTATAGTTACACCAGTTTTTATAATAGCCTCATTTATGTATTTAAAATCAACAAGTTTAAGAAATACTATTCTTATAACTGTAGGATTTAATTTATTTGTTTATTTAGTTTTTGTTAAATTTTTAAATTTGCCGATACCGATGGGGATTCTTTCGTAGGAGGTATAAATTGAAATGATAATGGATAATATTTTATTTGGACTTACCAATGTAATACAGCCTTTTAATTTACTTTTGATTGCTCTCGGCACAAGTATCGGTTTATTTGTTGGTTCAATGCCGGGATTATCTGCTACAATGGCTATTGCAATACTGCTGCCTTTAACTTTTGGACTTGATCCTGCTTCAGGTATCAGCATGCTCGCATCACTATATATGGGAGCCATGTATGGAGGATCAATTGCAGCTATACTTTTAAAAACACCAGGTACACCGGCTGCGGCAGCTACAATTATGGATGGTTATCCGATGGCTCAAAAAGGTTATCCTGGTAAAGCTTTTGGTATATCATTAACTTCTTCATTTATTGGTGGTATGATAAGTGCACTTGTACTTTTGACTATTGCACCACTTTTGGGAAAACTGGCACTGGAATTTGGGCCTGTTGAGCTATTTGCGGTAGCTGTACTGGGAATGACTATCATTGGTTCTCTTGTTAGAGGTTCAACGGTTTTAGGACTTTTATCTGGTTCCATTGGGTTACTGTTAGCCTTAATTGGTATGGATCCAACAACTGGTACACCGAGATTTACTTTTGGTAATATGTACTTGTTTTCTGGGATTCCTTTTGTTGTAGCACTTATTGGCTTGTTTTCTATCCCACAGGCAATACATTTAATAGAACAGAAGTCTGCAATGAATAGCGGAGAAATTAATCCGATTGAAGATAAAATGCTACCAACTTTTAAAGAATTTAAAAAATTGATTGTTACAATTTTGAGATCTTCTGGAATAGGAGTAATTACTGGTTTAATCCCTGGCACTGGTGGAGACACTGCCTGCTGGTTTGCCTATAATGAAGCAAAGAGGTGGGCAAAAGATAAAACAGGATTTGGCCAGGGGAGGCCGGAAGGTATTGCCTCAGCAGAGGCAGCTAATAATGCTGTTGTTGGTGGTGCCCTGATACCAACACTAACACTTGGTATACCGGGTAGTTCATCTACTGCTGTTTTAATAGGTGGACTTATGGTACACGGCATTTTACCCGGACCAACTCTGATGACAGAACATGCTGATGTAACATATACATTAATATGGGGGCTATTTTTTGCTAATATATTTATGTTTATAATTGGCTTAATGTTTACAAGAGCAACAATATATGTAACTAAAATAGATAATAAAGTTATTGCGCCATTAATTGTAGTACTGGCTGTAGTTGGTTCTTTTGCAATCAATAATAGTTTTTTTGATGTTATATTGATGTTCATTTTTGGAATACTCGGCTATTTTATGAACAAAATAGATATGCCGACTGCTCCAATGGTAATAGGTCTTATTTTAGGTCATATGTTTGATACAAGCTTAAACCAGTCACTTTTAATGAGTAGAGGATCCTGGATGATTTTTTTGAGAAGTCCAATTTCTGCAATTTTACTTGCACTTGCACTATTTTCTGCACTGCAGTCAACACCTCTCTTTGGGTTGATTATTAAGACTTTCAGAAAAAAAGTGCTGAATAATAATTAGAAAAGGAGCTAAATTATGAGTAAAAGCAAAAACAAAGCAAAGATTGAGATCAATCAGGCATGGTGCAAAAGCTGCGGCATATGTGTGGACTTTTGCCCGACAGATGTATTAGAACTGGA
>NZ_QPJN01000048.1:0-10504 GCF_003338615.1 Halanaerobium sp. DL-01 | reverse complement strand
CCATGGTCAACATGTCCTATTGTTCCTATGTTAACATGTGGTTTTGTTCTTTCAAATTTCTTTTTTGCCATCTTTTTTGTCCTCCTTAAAATATAAAAGTTATTCTCCCATAATTTCTTTAGCTATATTTTTTGGCGCCTTCTCATAATGAGAAAACTGCATTGTATAAGTTGCTCTACCCTGAGTTTTAGATCTCAGGTCAGTCGCATAACCAAACATCTCAGAAAGCGGTACAAATGCTTTAACAACCTGAGCATTTGCTCTTGGTTCCATTCCTTCAACTCTTCCACGGCGTCCGTTAAGATCACCGATAACATCTCCCATGTATTCTTCAGGAACTACTACTTCAACACTCATAACAGGTTCTAAAATAACAGGTGCTGCTTTTTTAGCCCCTTCTCTAAAGCCCATTGAACCAGCAATTTTAAATGCCATTTCTGAAGAGTCTACTTCATGATAGCTGCCATCATTGAGAACAACTTTAACATCAACTACTGGATAACCAGCAATAATGCCATTTTCCATTGATTCAATAATACCAGCTTCAACTGCAGGTATATATTCTTTGGGAATTGAGCCACCTACAATATTATTTTCAAATTCAAAACCTTCTCCCTCTTTTTGAGGGATAATATCAAGAACAACATGGCCGTACTGTCCACGACCACCTGATTGACGAATAAATTTACCTTCAATACCGGTTACTTTTTTGGTAATCGTTTCTCTGTAAGCAACTTTTGGTTTACCGATATTAGCATCAACTTTAAATTCTCTAAGCAGACGGTCAACAATTACTTCAAGGTGCAGTTCTCCCATACCCTGAATAATTGTCTGGCCTGTTTCCTCATCACTTCTAACTCTGAATGTTGGATCCTCTTCAGATAGACGCTGCAGTGCTTCACCTAACTTATCCTGATCAGCTTTACTTTTTGGTTCAATCGCAACATCTATAACCGGTTCTGGAAAGTCCATTGATTCCAGAATAATTGGATGATCCTGATCACACAGAGTATCTCCGGTACTTGTATTTTTTAAACCTACTGCAGCCGCAAGATCACCAGCATAAACTTCATCTCTTTCTTCCCGGTGATTTGCATGCATCTGAAGTATGCGTCCAACTCTCTCTCTTTTTTCGGAAGTTGCATTATATACATATGAACCAGCTTTTAATACTCCAGAATAAGCTCTAAAAAATGCTAATTTGCCAACATATGGATCAGCCATAATTTTAAATGAAAGTGCAGAAAATGGCTCATCATCATCAGCTTTTCTGATTTCCTCTTCTTCTGTATCTGGATTGATACCTGTAATAGGTGGTACATCCACCGGAGAAGGCATATAATCTATAACAGCATCAAGCAGCATCTGTACTCCTTTGTTCTTAAAAGCAGATCCACAGAGAACAGGTACTACATTTACATTCAGAACTGCCTTTCTAAGCAGATTTTTAATATCTTCCGTTGAGACACCTTCTTCCAGATATTTCATCATAAATTCATCGTCTTCTTCAGCTAAAACTTCAATCATTTTTTCCCTATATTCATCAGCAAGTTCCTGCATATCTTCGGGAATTTCCTGACGTTCAAAATTTACACCAAGTTCATCTTCATAAATCACTGCATCCATCTCTACAAGATCTATTACTCCATCAAAATTATCTTCACTACCAATTGGCAGCTGAATGGGTATTGCATTTGCCCCCAGTCTTTCACGCATCATGTCGACAGCTCTAAAAAAATCTGCACCCATTCTATCCATTTTATTTACAAATGCGATTCTGGGAACTTTGTATTTATCAGCCTGTCTCCATACGGTTTCTGACTGTGGTTCAACACCACCAACAGAACAGAACAGAGCAATTGCTCCATCTAAAACTCTAAGCGATCTTTCTACCTCTACTGTAAAGTCCACGTGTCCGGGCGTATCTATTATATTAATTCGATGTTCCTTCCATTGACAAGTAGTTGCAGCTGAGGTAATAGTGATACCTCTTTCCTGTTCCTGTTCCATCCAGTCCATTACAGACGCACCATCATGAGTTTCACCCATTTTATGAACGCGTCCTGTATAGTAAAGTATTCTTTCAGTTGTTGTTGTTTTTCCAGCATCTATATGTGCCATTATTCCAATGTTACGTGTTCTCTTTAGTGGAAATTGTCGGGCCACTATTCTCCCCCCTTATTAAAATTATACATCACGCAACTTATTACCACCTGTAATGTGCAAAAGCTCTATTGGCTTCCGCCATACGATGGACTTCTTCTTTCTTTCTAACTGCGCCACCTGTATTATTAAATGCTTCCATGATTTCACTAGCAATACGCTCTTTCATAGTTCTTTCTCCACGTGCACGGGCAGCGTTAATTAACCAGCGCAGACTTAAAGTAATTTTGCGATGTTCATCTACTTCTACCGGAACCTGATAGTTAGATCCACCTACACGGCGAGATTTAACTTCAAGAGCAGGCATTATATTATTCAAAGCTTCGTTTACTACTTCAATAGGATCTTCTCCGGTCTTATCAGCAATGATATCCAGAGCTCCATAAAAAATATTTTCAGCCAGACCTTTTTTACCATCTAACATAAGTTTATTAACAATACGGCTTATCAGTACCTTATTATATATTGGGTCAGGCATTATTTCTCTTTTTTCCGCTCTATTTTTACGCACTAAACTCCCTCCTTTTTATCTAGGTTTTTTAACACCATACTTGGAACGTCCCTGTTTTCTGTCTTCAACACCAGCTGTATCAAGTGATCCACGTACTATGTGATATCTAACACCTGGTAAATCTTTTACTCTTCCACCTCTAACTAAAACTACTGAGTGTTCCTGTAAGTTATGTCCAATTCCCGGGATATAAGCTGTAACTTCTTTCCCGTTTGTAAGGCGCACACGAGCTACTTTTCTCAAAGCCGAGTTAGGCTTTTTAGGTGTTGCAGTATATACCCTGGTACAGACTCCCCTTTTTTGCGGAGAACCCTCCAGAGCAGGAGCGGAAGTCTTCTTTTTAGTCTTCTGACGACCTTTACGAATCAGTTGGCTAATTGTCGGCATGCATTCCCACCTCCTTCCAATTATTTCAATAAGGCAGCAGAGGCAGCGGAAACATCTATTCCGCATTCTCTGCCCAGTTTCATTTTACTTTCGACCATTTCAAAAGGTATATTATTATCCTTAACAGCACAAAGAATTTCTTCTTTTATGTGCAGATCAATATCATCAGCAAGAAAAACTTTACTGACTCTTTTTTCTTTAATAGCCTTAAGAGTCTGTTTTGTACCGACAATAAGTTTAATATCATCAGTATCACAAAACTCAGTAAGCATTTCAGTCTACCTCCATAAGTATACTTAATTTACCGAGCACACTTAAGTATTTTAACACCTTTGTCTGTTCATGTCAACAAAGAAAATTTATTTAATCTGCTCAAATTATTCTGCAGAATTTTCTACATCACTTAATTCACTGGCTAGATCTTCAAATACTACTCCATCTTCATTAACAACTTCAATATTACGGTAATATTTCATTCCAGTTCCAGCTGGAATAAGCTGTCCAATTATTACATTTTCTTTCAATCCCAGCAGTGGATCAACTTTACCTTCCAGAGATGCTTCAGTTAATACTCTGGTTGTTTCCTGGAAAGAAGCAGCTGATAAAAAGCTGTCTGTAGCAAGTGCAGCCTTAGTAATACCCAGCAGTTCGGGCTCAGCTTTTGCAGGCTCCATATTTTTCTCATTCATTTCTTTATTGCTTTTTCGTAAATCGTATCTATTGATTAAACTGCCCGGAAGAAATTCTGTATCACCAGATTGAGTAATTTTAAGTTTTTTCATCATCTGCCTTATTATTACTTCAATATGTTTATCGTTAATTTCAACTCCCTGTGAGCGGTAAACATTCTGTACCTCTTCCAGAAGATAATTCTGAACTGCTTTTTCTCCTTTCACTTTCAGCAGCACATTTGGATCCAGAGGACCTTCAGTTAGTTTATCACCAGCAGTAACATATTGATCATTTTTTACAATCATCTTTGATCCATAAGGAATCTTATATGTCTTTTTCTTTCCATCTTCATTTTCTATTACAACACGTTTGGAGTTTTTCTTTTCAACTATTGTTACATATCCTTCTCTTTCTGTCATAATAGCCTGACCTTTTGGAGTTCTACCTTCAAAAAGTTCTTCCACTCTCGGCAGACCCTGAGTAATATCATCACCGGCAACTCCACCTGTGTGGAATGTACGCATTGTAAGCTGTGTTCCAGGTTCACCGATAGATTGAGCAGCAATAATACCAATCGATTCTCCAATATCTACAATTTCGTTTGTTGCCAGGTTTCTACCATAACATTTTCTACAGACCCCATGTTTTGCTTCACAGGTAAGAACTGAACGAATTTTTACTTTTTCTATACCTGCAGCATCTATCTTTTTCATCATCTTTCTGGTTATCATTACATTGTTTTCAACAATAACTTCTCCAGTATCAGGATCAACTATTTCTTCAGCAGTTACTCTACCTATAGTTCTTTCCGCAAGTGTTTCAACCGCTTCTGATCCTTTACCTCCGATAGATTCTACATAAATTCCTTCTTCAGTTCCACAGTCATCCTCTCGAACAATGACATCCTGAGAAACATCAACAAGTCTTCTTGTTAGATAACCTGAGTCAGCTGTTCTCAGCGCAGTATCTGCCAGACCTTTTCTGGCTCCATGAGTGGATAAGAAATATTCTAAAACATCAAGTCCTTCACGGAAACTGGATTTAATTGGAACATCAATAATTCGTCCAGAAGGATCTGCCATCAGCCCCCTCATACCTGCAAGCTGAGAAATCTGAGATGTATTACCACGAGCACCCGAAATAGCCATAATATAAATATTATTGTTCTCATCCAGATTTTCAAGCAGAGCATCTGTTACATCATCTTTAGTATTATTCCAGATATCAACAACTTTTTGATATCTTTCATTTTCTGTAATAGCTCCTCTGCGGTAATGTTTTTCAATTTCGTGTACATCATCTTCAGCTTTTTTTACAATTTTCTCTTTAATCGGAGGTATTTCTGCATCAGATACAGCAATTGTAATACCAGATCTTGTAGCAAAATCATATCCCAGTGATTTTATCTTATCCAGTGTTTTAGCCGTTTTATCACTGCCAACCAATTCATAAAGATCTGCGATTAAATCACCAAGTTTGCTCTTCCCAACTCTTTCGTTTATATAATCCATTTCTTCTGGAAAAGATTCATTAAATATTATACGTCCAATAGTGGTCTCTATTATCTCTCCATTAAGTCTGACTTTTACAGGTGACTGGAGATGTACTTTATCTGTATCATAGGCTTTAATTGCTTCATCACTATTGGCAAATATCTTGCCTTCACCTTTCATACCTGGTTTTCTGGATGTTAGATAAAATATTCCCAGCACCATATCCTGAGTAGGAATTGTAATAGGACTTCCATCTGAAGGTGTAAGCAGATTTGTAGTTGAAAGCATCAGCAGCCTCGCTTCTGTCTGGGCTTCTGCTGATAAAGGCAGGTGTACTGCCATCTGGTCACCATCAAAGTCAGCATTATATGCTGTACATACCAGAGGATGCAGTTTTATTGCTTTACCCTCTACCAATACCGGTTCAAAAGCCTGTATACCCAGACGGTGCAGGGTTGGTGCTCTATTGAGAAGTACGGGATGGTCTTTAATAGCTTCTTCTAAAATACCCCACACTTCCTCATCTACCTGTTCTACCATTCTTTTTGCATTTTTAATATTGTGGGCAAATCCCTTGTCTACAAGACCTTTCATTACAAATGGCTTAAAAAGTTCTAATGCCATTTTTTTGGGCAGACCACACTGATGCATTTTCAGCTCCGGTCCGACAACAATAACAGAACGGCCTGAATAATCAACACGCTTACCCAACAGATTTTGACGGAAACGGCCCTGTTTACCTTTAAGCATATCACTTAATGATTTAAGGGGTCTGTTTCCAGCGCCTGTTACAGGACGACCTCTTCGTCCATTATCTATCAGTGCATCTACTGCTTCCTGGAGCATTCTTTTTTCATTTCTAATAATTATTTCTGGAGCGCCAAGATCAAGCAGCCTCTTTAATCTGTTATTTCTATTTATTACACGCCTATATAGATCATTTAAATCTGAAGTTGCAAAACGTCCACCATCAAGCTGTACCATTGGTCTAAGATCAGGTGGAATAACTGGCACAACTTCCAGAACAAGATTTGAAGGAGAAAGTCCGGATTCGTCCAATCCTCCCATTACTTCAAGCCTTCTAACAGCACGCTTTTTTCTCTGTCCTGTTGCTTCTTTAACTTCTTTTTTGAGTTTCTGTACTTCTTTTTTTACATCTATTTTATCTAGAAGTTCTTTAATAGCCTCAGCACCCATAGCTGCTTTAAAACTATTACCAAATTTATTTCTTGCTTCCCTATATTCACTTTCCGACAGAAGCTGCTTCTCAGACAGTGGTGTGTCTCCTGGATCAGTAACTATATAATGAACAAAATATATAACTTTTTCCAGTGCTCTAGGTGACATATCCATAATTAAACCCAGTCGACTTGGAATACCCTTAAAAAACCAAATGTGTGTACATGGTGCAGCAAGTTCTATATGACCCATCCGCTCTCTTCTAACTTTAGATCTGGTTACTTCAACTCCACAGCGGTCACATACAACACCCTTGTAGCGGACCCGCTTATATTTGCCACAGTGGCACTCATAGTCTTTGGTAGGCCCAAAAATCTTTTCACAGAACAAACCATCTTTTTCTGGTTTGAGTGTGCGATAATTTATAGTTTCGGGTTTTTTTACTTCACCTCTCGACCAGTCACGAATCTGTTCTGGAGAAGCAACTCCGATCCTCATTGAATCGAAATTATTCACATTTAACAAGGGTCTCTCCCCTTTCTATAATGTAATTATTCGTCATCATCATCTTCTTGATCACGATTAAGTTTTAAATCTGTATCAAGTCCAAGTTTTTTAGCAGTTTCAGCCATTTCATCTTCATTTTCTGCAACCTGAAGTTCTTCTTCATCTTCAGTAAATATTCTTGCATCCAGACCAAGACTCTGCATTTCTTTTATCAGTACCTTAAATGATTCTGGAATACCCGGTTCTGGTACATTTTCTCCTTTAACAATAGCCTCATATGTTTTTACTCTTCCTACAACATCATCAGATTTTACTGTCAGCATTTCCTGAAGAGTATAGGCAGCTCCATAAGCTTCAAGAGCCCAAACTTCCATCTCTCCAAAACGCTGCCCGCCAAACTGAGCTTTACCTCCTAGAGGCTGCTGTGTTACAAGAGAATATGGCCCAGTTGATCTGGCATGTATCTTATCATCAACCAGGTGGTGAAGCTTTAATATATACATAACTCCAACAGTTACTCTATTTTCAAATCTTTCACCAGTTCTTCCATCATAGAGAACTGTTTTACCATCTCTGCTGAGCTCAGCTTTTTCCAGAATATCTTCAACTTCTTTCTCTGTCGCACCATTAAACACAGGTGTTTCTACATGAATACCAAGAGATCTTGCAGCCATCCCCAGATGTGTTTCCAGCACCTGACCAATATTCATCCGCGAAGGTACTCCAAGAGGATTTAATACTATTTCCACCGGTTCACCATTTGGCAGAAAAGGCATATCTTCTTCAGGTAATATTCTGGAAATAACTCCTTTATTACCATGGCGGCCAGCCATTTTATCTCCAACAGATATTTTTTTCTTGTTGGCAATATACACTCTTACCAGTTTATTTACACCTGGTTTAAGTTCATCACCCTGTTCCCGAGAAAATACTTTAACATCAACTACTATTCCTTCCTCACCATGAGGAACTTTTAAAGATGTATCCCTAACTTCTCTCGCCTTTTCTCCAAAAATAGCTCTTAAAAGTCTTTCTTCAGCAGAAAGTTCTGTTTCTCCTTTTGGAGTAACTTTCCCGACAAGAATATCTCCTTCTTTTACTTCAGCTCCGATTCTTATAATTCCGCGGTCATCTAAGTTTTTGAGGGCATTTTCCCCAACATTGGGAATATCCCTTGTTATTTCTTCAGGTCCCAGTTTAGTGTCTCGATCTTCTGCTTCGTGTTCTTCAATATGAATTGAAGTAAAAGCATCTTCTTTCACCAGTCGCTCACTAATTAAAATAGCATCCTCATAGTTATATCCTTCCCAGGGCATAAATGCAATAAGAGAGTTGCGTCCCAGAGCCAGCTCACCTTTATCTGTTGAAGGACCATCAGCAATAATGTCACCTGCTTCAACCCTCTGACCTTTTTCTACAATAGGACGCTGATTCATACAGCTGCCCTGATTGGATCTCTTAAATTTGAGAAGTTTATAACTGTCTATTGAACCTTCATCATTTTTTATTAATATTTTATTTGCTGTCACTCTGCTGACAGTACCGGAATTTTTGGCTATGACTACAACACCAGAATCTTTTGCCGCCTTATGTTCTATACCTGTTGCAACGCGAGGTGCATCTGTAATCATAAGTGGAACAGCCTGACGCTGCATATTTGCTCCCATTAAAGCACGGTTAGCATCATCATTTTCCAAAAATGGGATCATTGCAGCAGAAACTCCAACCATCTGCTTGGTAGAAACATCCATGTAGTCAAGATCTTCCGGATGAACTTCTAAAATGTCGCCCCTTTTACGGGCAATAACAAAATCATTTACATAGTTTCCATCATCATCTATTTCCGCATTTGCCTGTGCAATAATATATTTATCTTCTTCATCAGCAGTCAGATAATGTATTTCATCTGTTACCCTGCTGTCGACTACTTTTCTATATGGGGTCATCAAAAATCCAAATTCATTTGTCTTAGCATAGGTGCTCATAGAACCTATCAAACCGATGTTTGGTCCCTCAGGTGTTTCAATCGGACATATACGACCATAATGTGAATGATGAACATCACGCACATCAAATCCAGCTCTCTCCCGACTTAAACCACCAGGCCCCAGTGCACTGAGCCTTCTTTTATGTGTTAACTCTGACATAGGATTTGTCTGGTCCATAAACTGAGAAAGCTGACTGCTTCCGAAAAACTCCTGAATAGATGCGACTACAGGTCTTGTGTTAATTAAAGCCTGTGGAGTAACAACATCTATATCCTGAATTGTCATTCTTTCTCTAACAACTCTCTCCATCCTTGATAAACCAATTCTAAACTGATTCTGCAGCAGCTCCCCAACTGTTTTCAATCTGCGGTTACCAAGGTGATCAATGTCATCAATGTATGCATCTTCTTCATTATATATAAGTTTTACCATATATTGAACCGTTGCTACAATATCATCTATATGAAGATATTTTCTGTCTTTATCAATATCCAGTCCTAATTTCTTATTTAATTTGTACCGGCCAACTGCAGCCAGATCATATCTTTTGTGATCAAAAAATAGAGAATTCAGTAGATTAGTGGCACTTTCAACTGTCGGCGGTTCACCTGGACGAAGTCTTTTATACAATTCTATAAGTGCTTCATCCTGTGATTCTGTACTATCTCTCTCTATTGTGTCATGTACAACTTCTGAATCACCAAAAAGCTCCAATAATTCTGAGTCTGTTCCAAAGCCTAACGCTCTAAACAATACTGTTGACGGCATTTTTCTTGTTCTGTCAACACGCACTGAGATAATACGTTTTTTGTCATATTCAAATTCTATCCAGGCTCCTCTGTTTGGAATAATACTGCCCGAAATTAATCTTCTTCCATCCTTTGTTCTCTCATCGTCAAAATAAACACCAGATGATCTAACCAGCTGATTAACCACAACTCTCTCGGCACCATTAATAATAAAAGTGCCTTTTTCTGTCATAAGTGGAAAATCGCCCATAAAAACTTCTTGTTCTTTTACTTCTCCTGTTTCTTTATTAATTAGTCTAACCTTCACCTGTAAAGAAGCAGAATAAGTATCATCCCGATCACGGCATTCTTCAACCGTATTTTCAGGATCTTCAAGATAATAATCAACAAATTCTAATACCAGGTTTTCGGAAAAATCCTCGATTGGAGAGATTTCTTCAAAAACCTCTTTCAAACCTTCTTCCAGAAACCACTGGTAAGAGCTCAACTGTGTATAGATCAGATCTGGTAAGTCCATTGCATCTTCTATCTTGCTGAAACTATATCTTTCCCTTACCGTTGACATCTTTGCACCCCCAGGAAATACTTAATAATTTAAACAATACTTTCCCATTATAAACTTTTTTATTTACCTTATAGACATCTACTAATATTAACACAAGTCAACTGGGTTGTCAATATTTTTTAGAAAAATAGAGTTTGCCCAAAATTATTTTTAGAGCTGCAAAAAAGAGACTATTATTAAAATATTATTATCTATAATAGAGTAGGACCAGCCTTTCAGCTGGGACCCCTCGTCAAACTGCACGTACGGTTCTCCCGTATACAGCTTTCCGTCAGTCGTTGCCCCGTCTC
>NZ_QPJN01000047.1:0-11046 GCF_003338615.1 Halanaerobium sp. DL-01 | reverse complement strand
AATACAAAAGGCAAGTTAGAGGATATACTGTTGGGCTAACAGGATTTTAAGCCTGTGGAGATGGTGGGTTACCACTTCTAAGAAGCAGGAATCCTCGTGGGCTTGCCCCGAGGAGGGTCAAGAAAAAGGAATAGATCAGCTGCAGTATGGCTACTGGGGAAAAAGTTTTCGCTATGATTACCGCAAAACTCAGGATGATCTTAAATGTATAGTTGAGCTTTATGGACCTGATGAAGATTTTGAATGGCCTGATCCAGTTGAAGTTTATCCAGAATAAGCAAATGAATTGAGTTTTTTTTCTGCAAATTTCAGAATATTAAAAATTATCAATTTGTGTAAGAAGAAATTTGAAAGGAGAAAAAAATGAAACTAGATGGGAAAGTTGCTTTAGTTACTGGTGGAGGTCAGGGTATAGGAGAAGGTGTAGCAAAAAAACTTGCTGAAGCTGGCTGTAATATTGCTGTAGCAGATATTAGTAAAGAAAAGGCAGAAAAAGTTGCAGAAGATATTACAGCTATGGGCAAAAAAGCGATTGCGGTTGAAGTTGATGTAACAAACTGGGATCAAGTTCAAAATATGGTTAAAGAAACTGACAACAAACTTGGCGGACTTGATATAGCTGTCAACAATGCAGGTGTTCTCTCAATAAAACCGGTTAAAGAATTAACTGAAGCTGACTGGGACCATGTTCTCAATGTAAATACAAAAGGAGTATTTCTATGTGCAAAAGCAGAAATACCATATCTTAAAAAACGAGAATGGGGAAGAATAATCAATGTTTCTTCTGCTGCTGGTAAAGCAGGATTCCCGGAATTAGCACATTACAGTGCATCTAAATTTGCTGTTATAGGTTTTTCTAATGCACTTGCTAAAGAGCTTGCTAAAACTAAAATTACTGTTAATACAATCTGTCCTGGAATTGTAGGAACTCAAATGTGGTGTGGAGAAAATGGACTTGCTGAAGCATGGAGAAATGAAAATGAAACCAGAGAACAGTCATGGCAGCGTCATCAAAAAACTTTAATTCCCCAGGGCGAAGCACAGACTCCTGAAGATATAGGAGGTTTAGCAGTTTATTTTGCAGCTGCACCGCATGTTACAGGACAGGCTGTTGCTGTTGATGGAGGAATGACACTATAGATTTAATAAATTTACCACTCCAATAAAAATAATATTGTGTCAAAGCCTAATCTCATTTTATTATAGTCAATTAGATAAGGTTAAGTTTTTTATATTTACATTAATCATAAAAAAACATTGCTGAAATTAGATTTTTAAAATAATGCAGTATATAATAATAATAAGAATAATCAAAAATTAAGGAGGGTTATGAATGGATCATTCTACAATAATGGCTGTTCTGGTTGATAAGAGAACTGATGCTGCACCTGAGGTACAGAAAATATTGACTGACTATGGATGTTTTATTAAAACCAGATTAGGAATGCACGAAAGCAGTACCTGTGCAGATGAGGGAATGATAATTCTAGATCTAACTGCTGCCGATGAAAAAGTCAAAGAACTTAAAGATGAGTTAACTAATATTGAAGGTGTTAAAGTGAAAAGTATGAAATTGGATTTTTAATGTTTTTTAGTCTTTAATTACTACTAAATAGAGAGGTCGAGAAATAATTAGTTTATTTCCCGACCTCTATCTACAATATACCATTCTCCTTTGAGCAATTCACTGTAGTCTTGCTTTAACACCACCGGTGCAGAGACTTTTTGCTTATAGTGCCTGCTTAAAAATTTGTATTATTTTATTTGCTAACTTCACTCTATATTATATGCAGCCCTAAATCCTTCATGGATAGCATCTATTATTTTTCTGGGATATACACTATCTCCTGCTAACTGGACATTAATATTTGTTTCTTTTAACTGTTCCAATAACTCTTTATTTTCACTATACCCTACAGCCAAAACTACTGTTGATATATCTTCAATTATTTGTTCCTTTCCTTTCTTTTCTATTATCACTTTATTTTCTTTAATTTCTTTTAATGAAGTATTTTTGCTAATATCAACATTTAGTTTATTTAAATTGGCCAGAAGTAATGGTTTTATTGAACCAACATCTGCACCAATCTGATCCAGAGCTTCAATCACCTGAACATCAAAACCCTTTTCTGCTAAATATTCCGCAGTTTCACAACCAACAAGTCCTGCCCCAACTACCAGAATATTACCTTCCACTTCAGCTCTGCCAGTTAAAACATCTTCAGCAAATACAACATTTTTTCTATCAGCACCTGGAAGTTCAGGTTTTATAGGAGTAGAACCTGTTGCCATGATTATTTCATCAACATTATTATTTTCAATTAAATCTTTATCAACTTCGGTTCCTAATTTTATGTCAACTCCTACCTTTTCCAGCTGTTTCTTGAGATATTGATTTAAATCATCAAATTCATCTTTATAGGGAGGAACAATTACTGAACTGAATTTTCCACCTAATTTGTTTTCTTTTTCATAGAGTTTAACTTTATGTCCTCTTTCAGCTGCAGTCCGGGCAGCTTCCATTCCAGCCGGGCCTCCACCTATGACCATAACCTCTCTTGGAGTAGTAGTTTTATTGGTATTATATTTATATTCTTGTCCACACAGTGGATTACCCAAACATGTGATGGAATCACCAGCAAACAAACGGTCAATACACCCCTGATTACAACCTATACATTTTCTAATATCTTCTTCTCTTCCTTCTTCCATTTTTTTAGGAAAATAGGGATCAGCTAAAAAACCACGGCCTACAGCAACCATATCTATCCCTTTAGCAATAGTATTTTCTAATTTTTCTGGATTTTTTAAACGACCTACTACCATTACTGGAATCTCTCCATTAATAGCTTCTTTTATTTCCAGTGCATTATCTACATATAATCCTTCACTTTCAAAGAAAGGCTGGATTATTTTATGACTGGTTTCATATACTCCTCCAGATACATGAATAAGATCTATACCTTCATTTACTAAATCTTGGGCATAGTTCTTTGTCTCATTTATAGTTAAACCTCCTTCAACAAATTCCTCAGATGTCAAACGATAGGTAACTGTATAATTATCTCCAACTTTTTTTCTAATATTTTTGACTACTTCTAGAGGAAATTTTTTTCTATTCTTAAATGAACCACCATATTCATCATTTCTTTTATTACTATAAGGTGACAAAAATTGATTTAATAAGTATCCATGTGCCCCGTGTATTTCAACCAGATCAAATCCAGCTTTTTTAGCTCTTTCAGCTGCCTTAGCAAATGCGTCTATTATTTCATCTATTTCTTTTTTGGTAAGTTCTTTAGGCTTTTCCTGTTTTACCGGACATGGTATAGGTGAAGGAGCAACTACCTGTTGACCTGTCACATCTGAACTGGTCTGTCTTCCTCCATGATATAATTGTATACCAATTTTGGAACCTTCCTCATGAACAATTTCAGTTAATTTCTTTAAATCAGAAATTAACTCATCTTTATGAATACCTAATTCATTCCTAAACCCTTTTCCAGTAGGGTGGACATAAGCTGCTTCAAGAATTATTAATCCAGGTCCTCCCCTGGCTCTTTCTCTAATATATTCTATATATCTATCAGTAAGCTCTCCATCTTCACCACAATAATTGGTTACCATTGGGGACATAGCTATTCTATTCTTTATTGATAAATTACCTACTTTGAGTGATTCAAAAACTTTATCTCTCATTTTATTTCCTCCTTATCATAATTTTTTTCACAATAATATTGTAAATAATTTAACGGTGTTTGTCAAGAAAATTGTCGAATTTATTTGAAAATTTGTTTAAATATGACTTTTTTGTTGTAGTCTCTTATGTAAATTGCATATCTTCTGGACAGCAATAAATTGTATAATTTTTTTAGATATTTAAATCTCCCATTAAGACACCAACAACTTCTTCCTGCTTTTTAATCGGTACAGAGATTGCAATACAATAATTATAACTATCCAGCGAAATATAGGGATCAGAATAATATACATTACCCTTTATAGCCTCAGAAAAATATTCTCGATGAGAGAAGTTTTTTGTCAGATCTTCTTCCTCTATATTAGAAGAAAAATTCATTCCTTCTGGATTAAAAATTGACAGCATCTCAAATCGATCATATTTTTTTATTAACTTCTTTAACAACATTCGGCTCTGATTATTGTCCTGCATTAATTTGGGTGAGGATATTTCTTTTAATATTTCAACACTTTCCTCAATTATCTTTTTGTCAGCTTCTGTTATTTCAAATGCCTGCATAAAATAATTAGTTTCCTTATTCAAATCTGATATTTCTTGATAAAACCCTTCCATATAATCATCTATCTGCCCAATGAAATTTTTCTGCTCCTGGGTATTAGCAGTTATCTCTTCAACCCCGGCTGCAAGCTGCTGAGAATTAACCGTAATCTGATCCATCATATTTTTTACCTGTTCTGAAATTAAAATAAGTTGAAAGTATTTTAAGTTGATTGTTCTCAGACTCAATTTCAACGTTCATGCTTCCCTCTGCCAATAATTTAAATTTATTTTTTAACAGTTTCAATATCTTATTTTTGCTTCTTAGCCTTAATAGAAGGATTCCCAGGACTATTGTAATAAATATTATAAGTAAATACATTTCTTCTCTCCTAATTTAAAGAAAAAGGCAGAAGAATTAAACTCATTCCGCCTTTTTCCCATTATAATTAATTATAATCTTTTAATAGAATCTGGCTAAAATCAGTCCACTCACCCTGTACATAATCTAATTTAACATGTTTTTTCTTAACATCTTATTCATCTCCCCTGCTAATTAAAGTTCCAGTTTTTCCTTCTAAACCTGCCTGAGCCTTATTGAGTGAAGTTATTAAAGCTTTGCCGCTCTTCTTTTTTTCTACAAAACTGACTGCTGCTTTTACTTTGGGCAGCATACTTCCCGGTGCAAAATGGCCCTCTTCAATATATTTTTTTGCCTGCTGAATATTAATTTGATCTAACCATTTTTCATCTTCCTCTCCAAAATTAATAGCAACTTTATCAACTGCAGTCAGAATAACCAGCAGATCGGCATCAACAATTTCAGCTAGTTTTTCACTGGCGAAATCTTTATCGATTACTGCCGAAACACCTTCTAAAAATCTTCCCTCTTTAATAACAGGTATCCCACCACCTCCACAGGCAATTACCAGCTGTTGATCTTCAATTAGATTTGTAATTATTTCTTTTTCTACAATATCCACTGGCTGGGGACTGGGCACAACTCTTCTATAACCTCTACCGGCATCTTCTATCATTTGATAACCTTTTTCTTCTTTAAGCTTAACTGCTTTTTCTTGACTATAAAAACTACCTACAGGTTTGGAGGGGGAATCAAAAGCTGGGTCATCTTTATCTACAAGCACCTGGGTGATTATTGTAGAAACTGACTTATTGATTTTTCTTTTTTCAAGTTCAGCTCCCAGTGCATTTTGCAGATGATAACCAATATATCCCTGGCTCATTGCTCCACATTCGGGGAAAGGGATAATTGGTATGCTATTATCTAACAAACTTTGATTTTGAAAAGCAAGATTGATCATTCCAACCTGAGGTCCATTTCCATGAGCAATAACTAATTTATGACCTTTTTCTATTAGATCAACCAGATGTACTGCAGTTTCTTTAACTAATTTCTTCTGTTCAGTTAGAGTTTGACCTAATGCATTGCCGCCAAGTGCAACTACAATTTTCATTTTTATTCCTCCTGTATATTTATTTTGCATTTTATTGACTCTACCATATATTATTTGACGTTATCTTTCTATCTTGTTAATCTATAAATAGCTTTGGCATAGATTTCTATACACTTAAATAATGAATCAAGTTTTAGATACTCATTTGTTTGATGTTCAACTTTTTCTTCACCTGGAAAAACTGATCCAAAAGCAACACAATTTTCAATCGCCCGTGAATAAGTTGCCCCTCCACTGCTTAAAGGTGCTGCTTCTTGCCCAGTTACATCTGTAAATACTTTTAAAAGAGTTTGAACAAGAAAATCATCCTCTTTAATATATAATGAATCTAAATAATCATGTTCTATATATTTTAAACCATAGGATTTAATTTTTTCTTGCAATTTATTTACTATTTCTTCTTTTTTAATAGTAACTGGAATTCTAATATCAAAAAACAACTCCTGCTTTGTTTGATCTAGTTTTATTTTCCCCAAATTTATTGTTAAAGGACCCGATTCTTTATCTGCTAAATCTCCAAATATTTTAAGCCCCTTATAATCTTCTCCCAGATAATCGTTAAAGAAATTAATACTTTCTATGTCTGAATATATATTATCCAGTGCTTTAAGCATAACAGCAATAGCATTCTTACCATTATAGGGTTTAGAGGCATGAGCACTTTTGCCAAATACAGTAATTAGATTATTATCAAACTGATAATTAGCCTTTAATTTATCCAGCTCTCTAATTAATTTATCTGGATCATCTGATTGATAACTAATTTCATTTGGCACTACATTAAATGCTGTTCCACCGGCTAAATTAATTTCACTGCTGTTTTCAGAAACTAGTTTAAACTGCAGCAGAGCTTTTTCAGCATTTATCAGGGGAAAATTGCTATCTGGAGCAAAAGCAAAAGTTGGTTTTTCTTCATTGACTAAATATTGTTCTATACTGCGCCACAGTGTTTCTTCATCTAAACCAAATATAAATCTGATTCTTTTATTAAAATAAACACCCTGATCTATAAGATTTTTAACTGCATAAAGAACAGCTATTAGTGGGCCCTTATCATCTATTGTGCCTCTTCCATACAGCTTTCCATTTCTTTTAGTTAGCTTAAATGGTGGGCTTTCCCAATCAGCTTCACTGCCGGCTGGAACAACATCAAGATGACATAAAATACCAAGCATTTCTTTACCAGATCCTATTTCTGCATAACCATACTGACCAGCTCCATAAAAAGTTTTAAAGCCAAAGTCCCGAAAAATTTCTAAAGTTTTACGCAGACACTTATCTATCTCTGCTCCAAATTCATATTTTTCCGAATCTTCAGCATACACACTAGGACAGGCGATAAGCTCAGCTAAAACAGAAATTATTTCGTCTGCCTGAGCCTCAATTCTCTGCGCTATTTTCATAATTACCTCCTAAAAATTTTTAAATTCAGTAATTTTTAAATCAATACTCCCAAAGAAAGCATAATAATAGTAAACAGGAATATTGCTAACAAAAGTTTCCAAACATATTTTATCCATTTACCATAATTAACTTTTGCAATTGCAAGACCTCCCATTACAACAGCACTTGTGGGAGTAATTAAATTTACAATACCACTTGCAGATTGATAAGCTGTTACCACTATATTTCTTGATACATTGGCAAAATCACCCAGTGGAGCTAAAATCGGCATTGACAAAGTGGCTAAACCCGAGGTGGAAGGGATCAAAAATGATAATGGAATATAGAATAAATAAGCTAAAATAGTAAAGGAAACAGAGCCTAAATTTGAAAGTAGATTTTCGCCATAATTCAACACTGTTCCCGAAATATTTCCATTATTCATGATAATTGTAATACCCCGGGATATAGCAACTATTAAAGCAACACTAATTAAATCACTAGCACCACTTACAAATGAATTTACAATCTTTTTTTCTGACATGCCAGCAATTAAACCAATAATAATAGCAGATGTCATAAATAAAGTTGATAATTCTCCAAACCACCACCATAAAGTTGGTACAGCTGTTATTCCTAGATCTTCAAAAGGAATTACACCAAATATCATTACTAAAAATGTTAGAGCAAATACTGCAATTATTATTTTTCTGCGTTTAGTAAATTCGGGGAATTCATCTTCTTTTTTTCCTAAAAAATGCTCTTTATTTTCTTCTCGCTGACTGTAAACTAAAGACTTGGATGGATCATTTTTAACTTTTTTGGCATAGCGCATAGTATAGAAAATAGCAATTAATTCCCCTAAAACTAAAATCGCCAATCTCAAACCAATTCCCCTACCAAGTGATATTTGAGCAAAGTTAGTTGCAATTCCTGTTGCAAAAGGATTGACTGTAGAGCCTAAAACTCCAACTCCAGCACCTAATAAAATAACAGAAACAGCTGTAATCGCATCATAACCAGCTGCTATAAATATCGGAATAACCAGAGGATAAAAAGCTATTGTTTCTTCTGCCATTCCATAAGTACTACCACCAATACCAAATAGTGTCATTAGAACAGGTATCATCCAAATTTCTTTACCTTTTAAGGCCTTAGTAACCGCTGCAATACCAGCATCAATTGCTCCACTCTTCATTGTGACACCTAAAAAACCACCGATTACTAAAACAAATAGGGCAACATCTACTGCATCATAAAAACCATCAATTGGTGCTTTTAGAATGTCAAATATACCTTGAGGATTCCTATCTGTTTGGTGATAAGTCCCAGGTACAGGCTTACCAGCTTCTTTTTGATATTCTCCAGCTGGAACAACCCAGGTTAACATTGCTACTATTATAATAATTATAAAAAGAATTGTATAAGCAGTTGGCATTTTAAATTTTTTCATAGTTATCCCTCACTCCTTAGTTTTAATTTTAAACAATTTATTATTAGACTCTATCCTCCCATCACATAGGAAGGATAGAGTTATAAATTTAATTACCTGCTGTTGCTACCATTACTGCTTTGATAGTATGTATTCTATTTTCTGCTTCTTCAAAAACCCTAGAATGTTTACCATTAAAAACAGCATCGGTTACTTCCATTTCTTTAAGTCCAAATTTCTCTTCAATTTCTCTGCCAATTGTTGTTTTATTATCATGGAAGGAAGGTAAGCAGTGCAGAAAAATAACTTCATCATTGTTAGCTTTTTCAATCAGAGACTGATTAACCTGATATTTTTTTAGAAGTTCTATTCTTTCTTCAAATTGATCTTCTTCTCCCATTGAGACCCAGACATCTGTATAGACTGCATCAGCACCCTCGACTGCTTCTAAATCTTCAGTAAGATTAATCCTGGCCCCAGTTTCTGCTGCTATTTCCTGCATATCTTTAACAAGTTCTGCTTCCGGCCAGAGAGATTTAGGTGCCAGAGCAACAAACTCCATTCCTAATTTGGCGGCAGCAATTAAAAGAGAATTGCCCATATTATTGCGAGCATCTCCAGTATAAACTAACTTTATTTTATCCAGAGCTTTGTTTGTGTTTTCTTTAATAGTTAAAAGATCAGCCAGTACCTGAGTCGGATGATAACTGTCTGTTAAACCATTCCAGACCGGTACTCCAGAGTAAATTGCCAGTAGTTCTACATCACTCTGTTTAAAACCTCTAAATTCTATTCCATCATAAAATCTTCCCAGCACTTTAGCAGTGTCTTCGACCGTTTCTTTTTTACCAAGCTGACTGTTGGTAAGGTTTGTTACATTTGCACCTTCATCATAAGCTGCTACCTCAAAAGCACATCTAGTTCTGGTTGAAGATTTTTCAAATAATAGAACAATGTTTTTACCTTTAAGCAGCTGGCCTTTAGCACCCGTTATTTTTTTCTGTTTTAAATCTGCTGCCAGGTCAAGTAAATAATGTATTTCATCTGCACTAAAGTCTTTTAAACTTAAAAATGATCTGCCTCGTAAATTTACTCCCATTATCATTAACTCCTTTCGTTTTTAAAGATCTTCTCTAATTAAAGGCATACTCATACAGCGCGGACCGCCACGACCACGTGACAATTCGGAACTGGGGATAACATGGAGATTAACTCCGTTTTCTTCTAAAATTTTATTTGTTACATGATTGCGAGAATATACCACTACTTCTCCAGGAGCTATGGCCAGGGTATTAGAACCATCATTCCACTGTTCTCTTCCTGCATCAACTTCATCTCCTCCGGCACACTTGATCAGGGTTATTTCATCAAGTTCCAGATATTTTTGGAGAATATTATCTAAAGTATCTTCCTCTTCATCAATTTTTAGACCACCGTTATTACCTTTAGTAATCGAAAATACTTTTAATTCACCTTCAATTTGAGCGTGAATAGTAAATTTATCGTGATCAACCATGGTAAATACTGTATCTAGATGCATAAAGGCTCTTTTATCAGGTATTTTAAAAGCTAATATTCTCTCAAAAGTTTCCTGCTCATCATAAAGTAGATTTTTGGCCACTTCTTCAATAGCTGCAGCATCTGTTCGATGCGAAATTCCCATTGCAACTACTTTATCATTTAAAATTAATTCGTCTCCTCCTTCTATAGAACAGCTGGTATTATTTCTATCAAACCAGAAGGGAATCTCATAATCCCTGTAATCAGGATGATATTTAAAGATATATTCCGAAAAAATAGTTTCTCTGTTTCTGACATCTGTCCGCATATGATTTAAAGAAACTCCTCTACCAATAGTGGCAAATGGATCTCTGGTAAAGTAAAGATTGGGCATTGGATCTAAAATAAAGGGATAAGCACTATCTACCATATCATTTAAAGTACAATCAGCAATCTTCGGTACTTCTGTTTTACGCACGCCAGCCATCATTTTATCTATCAAATCTTCATTACTGAATTCAGCAAAATATTCTTTAACAGCTGATCTTTCTCCAGGACTAAAAACTCCTCCTTCATCTAGAAACTGTTCAATAAATTGGTCTTTAATATCAGCATCTTTTATAACCTCTGCAATCTGATCTTCGAGATAAACAACCTCTACTCCACTGTCTTCAAGCATTCTGGCAAATGCATCATGCTCTTTTTGAGCGATCTCTAAATATGGGATGTCATCAAATAATAATCTTTCTAAAATATCTGGTGTTAAATTCTCTACCTCTTCTCCTACGCGATGTAAGAGAACTTTTTTTAAAGGAGCTATTTCGGATCGGACATTTAATGGATACATTTTATCTTTCTCCTTTCAATTAAAAAATTAATTCTGTAAATAAATAATTTTAATTACCTTTAATAGAAGCTTTAAACAATAGAGTAGGACCAGCCTTTCAGCTGGGACCCCTCGTCAAACTGCACGTACGGTTCTCCCGTATACAGCTTTCCGTCAGTCGTTGCCCCGTCTC